>JACDGI010000008.1:0-9206 GCA_013821665.1 Anaerolineae bacterium | reverse complement strand
CCAACATGTTGAAGATCGAACATGTGCTCAATGCGCGTCCCGGCAGTCTGAGCGGTGGCGATCAACAGCGGGTGGCCTTAGCACGAGCCTTGGTGCGTCGTCCGGCGGCCTTCTTGATGGATGAACCTTTGGGCGCGTTAGATGCTGAATTCCGTGAGTCGATGCGGGCGGAAATCAAGCGGCTGCATATTGACCAGAATGCGACTTCGGTTTATGTGACGCACGATCAGGTTGAGGCGATGGCGATGGGCGACCGGATTGTGGTCATGTCCAACGCCGAAGTGCAGCAAGCCGCCACTCCGATGGAGGTTTATCACAGCCCCGCGAATTTGTTTGTGGCGCGTTTTATTGGCAGCCCCGGCATGAACTTGCTGGAAGGCAAATATGCCAACGGTGTGATTATGCTGCCGGCTGATAACCGTTACAACGTGCCTGTCGAGTGGCGTGACACGCTTAACCGTGATTTACCCTCTGATGGCCGCGTGATTGTCGGCTTCCGACCTGAAGCGGTTGATGTGCATGAGGACGGCGAAATCCACTCCACGACCTTCGCCAATGATCTGCATGGCGGTTATACCATGCTGCACTTGCAGCTTGACCGCGATCATATGATCCACGCACGGGCAGGCCGCGAGATGCGCTATCAGTTGAACGACACCGTTCATTTCGATGTTAAACCGGATATGGTTCGGTTTTTCCATCCCGAAACCGAGAAGGCTTTGCACAATGGGAAGGTCTAAACAATGAGCAATATCCGGCTCGAAAATATAACCAAAACCTTTAAAGAAACCGTTGCCCTGAATGATATTTCGTTCTCGATCAAAGACGGTGAGTTTTTCGTGCTGCTGGGGCCAACTGGCGCGGGCAAAACGACGACCTTACGCGTGATCGCGGGTTTGGAACATCAGAACGAAGGGCATGTTTATTTCGATGGCGAACTCTCTGATGATTTGCCACCGGCTGAGCGTGATGTGGCCTTTGTCTTCCAGCAATATTCGTTGTATCCCGGCATGTCGGTTTATGACAATTTGGCCTTTCCACTGCGCTCGCCGCTGCGCCAAGTGCCTGAACCCGAAATCAAACTGCGCATCCAAAACGCGGCAGAAAAATTACGCATCACCCACTTGCTGGAACGTAAAACGGCCAAACTGTCGGGCGGTGAGATGCAGCGTGTCTCCATCGGACGGGCCATCGTACGAGAGCCGCGTGTCTTCCTGATGGATGAACCGCTGTCCAACCTTGATGCTAAACTGCGCGAATCGCTGCGTGTGGAACTCAAGCATATTCAAAGCACGCAGAACAGCACCACCGTTTTTGTGACGCACGACCAGATCGAAGCGCTGACAATGGCAGACAGAATCGCGGTGCTGCACGGCGGTCACATTCTGCAAATCGGCACACCCTTTGATATTTATGATCGTCCGGCAACGACGGTGGTGGCGCAGTTGGTCGGCACACCCAAAATCAATCTGTTCACAGCCCATCGTCAGAACGGCCATTTGCAGGTGGTCGATAGTCCACTGATGATGCCCACGCCAATCGGCGATATTCCAGAATCGGTGCTGCTGGGTGTGCGCCCTGAAAACGTCAAGCTGACGACCGATGGGCAGTATACGGGCAAAGTCGCGCTGATCGAGCCGCTGGGTGTGGAAACCATTATCCACATTCGGGTGGGCGACCAGACCATCGTGAGCATTGTGCCGGGTGCGAGTCCGGTGCGTTTAGGCGATACGATCCGGTTTGATGTGCCCAGCGAACAATTGCATCTATTTGAGCCGACGAGCAAGTTACGGATATAAGTTTGTACGGAATATGAATACACTTTTACAGCGCAATTTCGTGCCCGTACAACTCATAACCGATAGGAAACCATAATGCTTGCTGATATTTTGCCTGCCAACCTGCTCCTATTTATGACCGCCAGCCTTGCCCTGCTGCTGATACCGGGGCCAGCGGTGGTTTACATCATGACTCGCAGCATTGACCAAGGACGCACTGCCGGACTCGTCTCGGTCGCAGGTATCGAGAGCGCGACCTTCGTCCATATTTTGGCAGCGGCGCTCGGCCTTTCAGCCATTTTGTTATCGTCGGCATTAGCTTTCGATATTGTGAAGTATATCGGCGCGGCTTATCTGATTTATATCGGCATCCAGAAGCTGCGCTCCAAAGACGAAGATGATGCCAATGTTGTGGTGCCGAAACAGACCCTCGGACAAATCTACAAGCAGGGTGTGATCGTTAATCTGCTGAACCCCAAAACGGCGCTGTTCTTCTTCGCCTTTCTGCCACAGTTTGTTGATCCGACACATGGCTCAGTCACCACCCAGATTGTGCTGCTTGGCTTGATTTTCGTCACAATGGCGACCATTACCGACGGCACGTATGCCATCATTTCCAGCGCTTTATCCGGCTGGCTGCGCGGCAACAAACGCTTCAAACAGGTGCAGCGTTATGTGACCGGCACCGTCTACGTCGGATTGGGGATTACAACGGCGTTGGCGGGTCGCAAAGCCTAGTTCGCTGAAATAGTTGTCGGGAGGTTTTAATGACTTCCCGACGAAAAACGAGTATTTGTTGAACTTAAATTTTTTAGGAGAAAGTTATGAAATTTGGTGTGAATGCGTGGGTGTGGATTTCACCGTGTACAACCGATGAACTAGCCGCACTTGCGCCCAAAGTCAAAAAGATGGGCTTCGATATTCTCGAAATTCCCATTGAAGGCACCTTTGATCTGGATTACACCGTTGGCGCACAAATCCTCAAGGACAACGGCTTAACGGGGACGATGTGCGCGGCGATGGGGCCTGACCGTGACTTGATTCACGACGATGGCAAAATCCGAGAGAATGGCATGAATTACATCCGGCACTGCATTGATGCGGCCAATACGATGGGCATCACCAACATCGTCGGGCCAATTTACTCAGCAGTCGGGCGTGTCTGGCAGCAGCCCGCCGATGAACGTGTACACGATCTTGATTTGCTGGTGACCAACCTCAAAGACCTATCCGCTTATGCGGCGGATAAAGGCGCGGTGTTGTGCATCGAACCACTCAACCGCTTCGAAACCAGCTTCATCAATCTGGCTTCACAGGCTGTTGAAGTGATTGACCGTGTGGATAGCCCAAGCTGCAAAATCATGCTCGACACCTTCCATATGAATATTGAGGAAAAGTCACTCGGTGATGCTATTCGTCTGGCAGGTTCGCGTATGGTGCATTTCCACGCCTGTGAAAATGATCGCGGCGCACCGGGCAGCGGCAACGTCACATGGCCGGATGTGGCCCAAGCCTTACGTGATATTCATTATGATGGCCCCGTGGTCATCGAATCCTTCACCAGCAAGGTCAAGAGTATCGCGCGGGCAGCCGCCATCTGGCGTTCGTTCGAACCCAGTCAAGATGCGCTGGCGGAAAACGGCTTGCACTTCTTGAAAAAATTATTGGCGACCTAACTAACCGGAGCTTAACAATGACTTCAAAATATCTTGGCCCGATTAAAAGGTTAGGCGGAATCGCGATCATCTTATTCGTGTTCGCCTTCCTTTTCTCGGTTGTCGGTAACGCCGTTTTCAGCGAGGAAACGCGCAAAGGCGTGTTCATCAACGCGATCCCCTTCATTTCGGCTTTCATCGGTGGTTTGCTGCTGTTCATATTGGTGATTGTCTTGGTGGCGAAGCGCTATAACGGCAAAGTCCCTGCCCGCTGCCACAGTGCCATCGAGCGTACACTCGTCATCGGCATTCTGTTTGGTGTCTTCTTCCTGTTTCAACCCTTCTCGATAGTGCCTTACCGCTACGGCTTTCTACTGCTGCTGATTGCCACCCTGTCATTCATTTTGTGGAGTCATGTGGTACCCGCCGGAGCAAGGTTGACGTTCGGGCTGCCACCTCTCGGTACGCGTCAGCATATTGTGGGCGCAGTCGCCGCGCTGGTGGTCATCGTGGTGATGTCGTTGGGGATTATCAGCCTCAACGCGCCCAAAGAACCCTATGGTATCCGTGATCGCGTCTGGAATTCTTACAATGCAGACCGTAAAGCTGAAGTCGCCTCGGCTGCTATGGCTGACTTTAGCGGCGTGGAAATCCCGTTCATCATTATCCTCAGCCTGTTTCCGGCAGCCATCGTTTACTTTGCAGCACGCGAAGTTACGGCAGAACCGCGGCGTGAGGATTTTGTGTCGACTATACCAACAACCGGACACGCACCACTTGAGGCATGACACAAACCAATCCTTGCGACATAGGCAACAAGTCGCGTTAAACTAATGCGGTAGAATTCTTTTTAAATCATTCATGAGGAAAGGGTATTATGGCAAGACCTGTTACACTTTTTACCGGACAATGGGCTGACCTCCCACTCGAAAAATTGGCGGCGATGGTTGCCGATTGGGGATACGATGGGCTTGAACTCGCCTGTTGGGGCGACCATTTTGAAGTGGATAAGGCGCTGTCAGATGATAAGTATGTCCAGAGCCGCAAAGATATTTTGGAAAAGCACGGTCTGAAGTGCTACGCCATCAGCAACCATCTGGTGGGACAATGTGTAGCCGATACAATCATTGATGAGCGCCACAAAGCCATTTTGCCACCGCGTTTGTGGGGCGATGGCAAGACCGAAGGTGTCCACCAGCGTGCCGCCGAAGAAATGAAGAATACCGCCAAAGCCGCCAAGATGATGGGTGTGAAAGTGGTCAACGGCTTTACAGGCAGCCCCATCTGGCACATGATTTACCGCTTCCCGCCCACAACAGATGCTATGGTGGACGCGGGTTATAAAGAATTCGCCGACCGCTGGAATCCTATTTTGGACGAGTTCGATAAGCAGGGCATCCTCTACGCTTTGGAACCCCACCCCAGCGAAATCGCCTATGACATTTATACGTCTGAAAAGACGTTGGCGGCACTCAACCACCGCAAGACCTTCGGTTTCAATTTTGACCCTAGCCACTTCATTCATCAGCAGTTTGATCCCATCAACTTCATTGCCGCCTTCCCCGATCGCATCTACCACGTGCATATAAAGGACTCGAAGCTCAACCTGAACGGCTTCACCAGTATCCTCGGTTCCCATCTGAACTTTGGTGATCCGCGTCGGGGTTGGGATTTCGTCTCACCCGGTCACGGCGACGTTGATCTGGAAGGCATCATCCGCGCGTTGAACCGCATCGGTTATGACGGCCCGCTCTCGGTCGAATGGGAAGACAGCGGCATGGATCGTGAACGTGGTGCATCGGAAGCCATCGAGATCATCAAGGCCACCGACTTCAAACCGTCATCCGTCGCTTTTGACGCGGCCTTCGAGAAGAAATAAAAACCAGTACCCCTAACCACCGAATGCTCCCTTTCCCCGTAGTAACAGGGCAAGGGAGCATTCGGTGGTTAGATCGTACAACATTCAGAGCAAACACAGAGGCGAATTGATGTAGGGGCGCAACATGTTGCGCCCTCTCTAACTGGCTAGACCTTTCAATGCAAACATAAATAATCTGTACGGGTTTGTTACCAACAAACCCTGTTTAATTAGGAGAAATAAACATGGCGGATGATGTCGGTTTTGTAAATATGGCGAGCAAAGCCGCTGCCGGAGATGCCCCGACCTTGGGCATCGGTATGCTGGGCTACGCTTTTATGGGTAAGGCGCATACCAACGCCTTTAAGAAGCTGCCCTATATGATGTATCCACCGGTCGCCATTCCTAAGCTGGTGGCGATTTGCGGACGGAATGCGGAAGCCACCGCCGCCGCAGCCCAGCGCTACGGCTATGAGGGTTACTACACCGATTGGCGCGAGATGATTAAGAATCCCGCCATTCAGATCTTTGATAACGGCGGCCCGAACGATGCCCATGCCGAGCCAACCATCGCGGCGGCTCAAGCCGGTAAACATGTCTTCTGCGAGAAACCGCTGGCGCGTACCGCCGAAGAAGCCAAGCACATGCTGGATGAAGTCGAGAAAACCGGTGTCAAGCATATGGTGGCCTTCAACTATCGCTTTGTTCCTGCCATCGTTCAGGCTAAGAAGCTCATCGAAAGTGGTGCATTGGGGCGTATCTTCCACTTCCGCGCGGTTTATCTGCAAGAGTGGATTATCGACCCCAAGTTCCCCATGATCTGGCGCTTGGATAAGAAACAGGCTGGCAGCGGAGCATTGGGTGATCTTGGCGCACATATTATTGATCTGGCACGTTTCCTGATCGGTGAACCCAAGAGTGTCATGGGTATGACCCGTACCTTCATCGAAGAACGTCCCCTCGGTGATGGCAGCGGCAAGATGGGCAAGGTCGATGTCGATGATGCCTTCGTGTCCTTGTTCGAGTTTGAGAACGGTGCGCTCGGCACACTCGAAGCCTCACGCTTCGCCCAAGGCCGCAAGAACTTCAATTCGCTGGAGATCAACGGCGAAAACGGTTCGATCACTTTCAACTTGGAACGCATGAACGAACTCAACGTCTATTGGGCTAACGAAGAACCTAAAGAAACACGCGGCTTCCACAATATCAACATCACCGAGTCCTACCATCCCTACATGGAAAACTGGTGGCCTCAAGGTCATATCATTGGCTGGGAGCACTCGTTCGTCCACGAATTTAGTCACTTCTTTGATGCTATCGTGAACAACAAACCGGTCGCGCCTTGGGGAGCCGACTTCAACGATGGCTACCGTAATGCTGTTATTTGTGATGCGATTGTCAACTCCTCACAGGGCAAGAAACAAATCGACATTAAATATTAATTGAATTTTCTTTCGTAGGGACGGGATTCATCCCGTCCGCCGCGACCAAGCGCAAAGAAGATCGCAGGCATCAAGTATTGAAGTCGTCAAGTTACAGTCGCCAGTCGTGGAGTATTCTGTGATTGGTGACTGTTAATCTGAGTGATCGGTTGATGCATTGAGTATCCTTCGCAAACATTGGCTTCTCATTCTGCTGATTGTCATCGGGTTATTATGGTGGCGGATTTTTGATTTGATGCAACCGCCAAGAGAACCATCGCTAAATAATGTTGATTATTGGTCAATTGTTACTAACCCAAATTTATCTTCGATAAGTTCATGGGGATTTGTTGCGATTGTCATACTTGTGCTTGTTCAAATGCGACGTATTTCAAAGATCGCATTTCGCGTTATGTTGATTATTATGGTTTCACTTTTTTGTGTCATCTTCGCGTCCAACTTCGTAGATATGAGAAGCTTCAGTACTGTTGAGCATATGATGACGGTAGCGTATGAAGGGAAGTCCTATCATCTAACGTTCTATACTCATTCGCGACCATGGGATGTTACTTATTCTACATATTACGTTTTTGAATGTGACGCGTCAGACCATAAATGTTCTGTGATTTATGAAGACGATGGATCAAAAGAATCAAGCAAACTTGTCATCAAGGATAATAAATTGTTTTATGAATATTCAGATCGCAGTCGGCAGATTTTGCCCAAAGTAAGTTGACCGATTTTAGGTTAGAAAACTCGAACGCAATTTTGATTGACAATTACTGAACTTTTGTTCTAAAATAGGGTGTTGTGAAATGTCTGAAAAGCCCTCCCCATAGTAACAGGGAGGGTTGGGTGGGGTATGTATGAAAGCGGTTGTCTTTGCTGATGACTGATGACTAAAGACTGTCGACTATGAAGCAACGACAGCAGCGGCAGACCCAAATTGCACGGCGGTGGCATTAGCCGAGCGATCCGCCGGATTTGTGTCATTTCAGCGGATTTGAGCGAGCCACCCGCCGACCCAAAATGACCATTCGGCGGCATCAGCCGAGCATCCCGCCACACGATTCGGCGGGAAAATGTGCGAAATATGCAAATTGTGCAGTAAAAATTGCATTTTCTGCATTTTGTGCAGTTTCGAGGGATTGTTAAATAAATTTTTATAAAGAGAAACCTTTTATGACCAAAACAATAGCGATCTTCGGCGCACTGGATACCAAAGGGCAAGAGTTCGCCTTCCTCAAAGCCGCCATCGAGCAGCGTGGCTTTCAAACGCTCGTGGTCGATACCGGTGTGCTGGCTGAACCCGCTTTCCCACCGGACATCACCCATGATCAAGTCGCCATAGCTGCCGGTGTAACGCTGGCTGATTTGGTCACCAAGGGTGATCGTGGTGAGGCAATGGCTGCCATGCAAAAAGGTGCAGCCGAAATCGCCCGTCAGCTTCATCGTGACGGCAAAATCGACGGCATCATCAGCATGGGTGGAGGTGGTGGAACCTCAGTTGCTACCGCCGCCATGCGTGCCTTGCCAGTTGGCTTTCCCAAGCTGATGGTGTCCACCGTCGCTTCCGGTGATACCAGCGGTTTCGTCGGCAATAGCGACATCACTATGATGTACTCGGTGGTCGATGTCGCTGGCATTAACCGCATCAGCCGCCTGATTTATACCAACGCCGCCGGAGCCATCTGCGGCATGGTCGCTGGCGAAGTCACCCAAACTGAAGATAAGCCGATCATCGCCGTCAGCATGTTCGGCAACACGACCCGCGCCGTCAATCAAGCACGCGGTTTGCTCGAAGCGGCAGGCTACGAGGTGCTGGTGTTCCATGCCACTGGCAGCGGCGGTCGCACGATGGAATCCTTGATTGCCGATGGCTTGATAACCGCCGTCCTCGACATGACCACCACTGAATGGGCCGATGAACTGCTCGGTGGTGTCCTAAGCGCTGGATCAACCCGTTTGGAAGCGGCTGCTAAAGCCGGTGTGCCGCAGGTCGTCGTCCCCGGCTGCATTGATATGTGCAACTTCTGGGCATTAGACACTGTGCCGGAACGCTACAAAGGGCGCAATCTCTACAGTTGGAATCCCAATATCACCCTGATGCGAACCACACCTGCCGAGAATGAGCAGTTGGGTACGATCTTCGCTGAAAAACTCAACGCCTCAACTGGCACGGTCAAAGTCTATGTGCCCATGCGCGGTGTATCCGAACTCGATGTCGAAGGCAAACCGTTTTACGATCCAGCGGCACTACCCGCTTTTGTGAACGCACTCAAATCCAAACTGCGCCCAGATATTCCAGTGGGCGAACTCGATATGGACATCAACGATCCGCTTTTTGCGGAAGCGACTACGAATGCACTCCTACAAATGATCGGCAAATGAAAACGGTAGTCCGCTATAATAGCGGATATAAGTTAGTGTGAGGAATATACCATGATGACCATTCGCTTATCGGCTGTTGTGAACGAGAAACACGAGTTAATTG
>JACDGI010000345.1 GCA_013821665.1 Anaerolineae bacterium | reverse complement strand
CTTCCGGCTTGTTGAAAAAGACTTCATTGAAGCTACTGCCAATGACGTTCTGACCGTTACCAATGGCGAAGCCTTGGAACAGCCAATAGGGGAAACCGTCTGATGGGATTTCGATACCCCAACGTGAGCCGTCAGCCTTGGTTAGTTTCTTGGCATAGTCAACCAAGTCTTGAGTGGTCTTGGGTGGTGTATTCGGGTCGAGACCAACTTCTCTAAATTGATCCTTGTTGTAGTACAAAATGGGCGTGCTGCGTTGGAAGGGGATCGCCCAAATCTTGCCATCAGCATCAATACTGTTGCCCATAAAGGCCGGGAAAAAGTCGTCACTGTAGGCTTTGCCGTTGTCCATCTTGTCGATGAAGTCTTGCAGCGGGACGATATAACCGTTATCAATGAAGGTTGGCAAATCGGCTGCCAGCATCACCGCAACATCCGGGCCTTCGCCCTTGCCTTGAATTTCGGTCTGAACAGCGGCGGAAATATCATCATAACCACCCGCATAAGTGGCAACAACTTTAACGTCGGGATTGGCCTTATTGAATTGGTCAACGTAACCATCAAAAATTTGCGTCAAAGGGCCACCAACAGCGGTGGGGTAATAAAATTTGACTTCCACGGGTGAATCTTGTGCCATCAGGCTGAAGGGTGCGACAGCCAGCAACACGAGCGCGAGACCAAAAAGCGCTGCGCGAATCGGACGATACGATTTCATAAGGGTTTCTCCTGATTGAACTCGATGTGCTTATATAGCACAAACCGGATCATGCTACAGTGTAATCATCAAGTTCCTATTATCCGTTCTTTAAGGTTCAAAAACAAACCTGTTTATTTACACCCGTTTGTGGAGAGAAGATTTAATAACCGATAGAGATTCTACATCAGTGTTGTCCACCAGAGGAGGAAAATGAGCAGACTTTGAAAAGGGAGCCGTACCATTACTGACGGATGCGGCTTACCGAGGATGGGAACATGCTGGCGCGCCCCATAAATGTTGGCCGGAAACACGGCAATCAAATAGAGAATGAGGGCGATTCCTGCCCAACGCGAAAGTTGGGGAATGAGCAGACCAATGCCACCCAGAAGCTCAAGGATGCCTGTGAAAATCACAATGCCATCTTTGTTGGGGAAAATCGGCGGCACGATTTGGGCGAAATCTTTGCGGAGGAAGGTGAAGTGGGCGATACCAGCGATTATAAAAGTTGCGGCCAAAAGCCACAGAACGACTGTCTGCACAGTTGTGAGCATCAAAATTCCTTTGTGAGACGATGGCGAACTTTAGTATGATTTCTTTGTGCCGCACGATTGACGAATGACGAGATGTGTTGGCGTTTGAATGACTAAGGCAATATCATCTTCATTTTCGATGCGACTTACAACGCGCTCGACAGCCAACTCGCCGATGAGCTGCTTGTGTACATTCACGGTCGTCAGGGCAGGAACCGTGAAGGCCGATTCGGTAATATTGTCAAACCCTGTGACTGCCACATCATCCGGTACATGAAGATTATGCTGGTGCAGCCATTGGATTGCGCCAATCGCAATGAGGTCGGACGCACAGATAATAGCCTCAGGCGGTTCGGACAATTTCATGAGCCGTTCCGCGCCGATGTGACCTAATTTCTGAGTCCAGCCATCTTCGCCAAATGGGGCAATCACGCATAAATCCGCATCGGAGGGCAGCCCGTGCGCCTTCACGCCATCCAGAAATGCTTTGCGCCGGAAATCATGATGCCCGGTGATGAATCCAAGCCGCCGGTAGCCACATTTCACCAGATGATCGACCATATAGCGAATTCCATGATAACCGTCAAATGTCACGGTGTCGTAATCCGGCCCTAAAGTTTCGGTCGTCGAGACCAAGGCTCGCACGTTTGCTTTGAGGTAAGCCGTACTTTCAGACTTTGGCAGTGGGCCAAGGAAAATAATGCCGCTGGCTTTATTGGACTCCAATAACTCATGGGTTTGGGCGATGGTGTCGATCTCGCAGTGCGGTTTAATAAAAGCGATACGGCAGCCGAGTTCCTGTAGTTTGTGGTCAACCCCTTCGAGGACAGCGTTAAAAAAAGGATCGCTGTATTTGCCCGTACTAAAAGCTAAAAGAATGCCAATTTCTTTTCGTTCATGTTTGTGTGCGGTCACACTCTGGCTGACACCGCCATGTTGTCGCCTGACCAAACCCTTATAGGATAATTCCTGAAGATCGCGCCGGACAGTCATTTCCGACACACCAAATTGTTCTGCGAGTTCGCGCGTTTCCAGCATTTTTTGCTCATTGGACTGTGAAATGAGCTGGACAATGTGATGCTGCCGTTCTAATTTATTCATTTTTAATCGAAAATGTTCGAATGAACATCCCTAATGTTTGTTTTGTTGACCAAAAACTTGACAATCACACAATTTGATGTTCAAATGTGGAAGTGTGCTATATTTATATTGCACAACTTATATTTTTACAAACAGATACTTTGGCAAAACAATATGAATGCAATACTTTTTTCCTTTGGTGACCTACACAATACATTCCCCGATACACCTCAAAAAGTTCGACTAGCGCAACGATATTCGCTCATTTACCCTATTCGATAATCAAGCTCATTCTTTATTGGCCTAGCAGCAAGGTAAAGCGCTAATTTTGTTCATATGAACATTATGAACAAATGTTGGACGTGATCTGAGGCTGATGATGTCTCGTGTTGTTAAAACGGGTACTCGCAAGCAAATTATTGTTAATCATTCATTCTAGAGGAAAATCTTACGTATGCCTTCACTACCAACCACCACAGCCGACCCAATTTTAGAAATTAAAGATCTACAAACTTATTTTTTTCTGGAAAAGAGCACGGTGCGTTCTGTTGATGGCGTAAATTTGACGCTGCCTCGCCAAAGCACACTGGGGTTAGTGGGTGAGAGTGGCTGCGGCAAAAGCGTACTTTCGATGTCAATCATGCGCTTAATCCCATCGCCTCCCGGCAAGATTGTGGGAGGCCATATTAACCTTCACCGCAAAGCGAACAACGAAATTGTGGACATTGCTAGTCTCGATCCCAAAGGGTCAGAAATGCGCCACATACGTGGCGGCGAGATTGCCATTGTGTTTCAAGAACCGATGATGTCCCTCAATCCTCTGTATACGGTGGGCGATCAAATTGCGGAAGTGGTTGAATTACACCAGAAAATGAACCACAAAGAGGCACTTGATCGGGCGCTCGAAATGCTGACGAAAGTGCAAATCAGCGCGCCGAAACAGCGCCTACACGAATATCCGCACCAACTCAGCGGTGGTATGCGCCAACGTGTGATGATTGCGCTGGCCTTGTCCTGCAACCCGTCCATTTTGATCGCAGACGAACCCACCACAGCTTTGGATGTGACGGTTCAATCTCAGATCTTGGATTTGATGAACAAACTTCAAGAGGATGTAGGCGCTTCGATCATCATCATCACCCATAATCTCGGTGTCGTTTCGCAGATGGCCGATCAGGTCGCCGTGATGTACCTCGGTAAAATTGTCGAATTCGCTCAGACGAGTGAGCTTTATCATCATCCATTGCACCCTTATACCAAGGGTTTGTTGAATTCGGTTCCGGTGTTGGGACGCAAGCACCAACAGTTAGAGCCGATTAAGGGTATGGTACCCATGCCTACCGATGTGATACCCGGCTGCGCTTTCGCGCCACGCTGCCCCCATGCCATGAAAATTTGCCATGAAAGACAACCTGCGTTACGGGAAGTAAGTCCCGGACATACAACTGCGTGTTGGTTGTACGAGGAAGCGTCATAACACGCCCATTCGCAATCCGTTTCTAGCAAAAGGTAAACATCATTTTTAAGGGGGTGAGGCTTATCGGGTAGAGACGAAGTTATGGTTTTGCCTTTAGTTATTGGAAATTGTTTTTAAGATTCGAGGAGGACTAGTTGATGAAGGTCCGTAATTTTAGACGTTACTTTGCGGTAGCGGGTATCACCATGATACTTGGTGCAGCTTTAAGCACACCAGTCGCCGCGCAAGGCTCTGTTGCTCCCCCTATTCCATATCCAGATCCTACGGATATCGGGTTGGGTGGGAGTACCGTTACTAAATTGCCAATGGATCAAATTGTTCAATATAAGGCGCTGCCTGAGTATCATCAAGCACCGTCGTTGGACAAATTTGTTGCTGATGGCACATTGCCCGCCGTTAAGGATCGCTTGCCTAAAGAGCCAGCCGTCTATATGACCACTGGTATGAAGGATGGCATCGGACAATACGGTGATCTGTGGCGTGGCTTCTCGGCTTGCCCGACTGCCGGTTACAACTACATGGCGAACGTGTCAATGGGTTGGTTCGGTATCGAATCATACACCGTTTACTACGGCTCGCTGGTGAAGACTGGCCCTCTGTTCCGCGCGACTTCCGACATCGAACCGATGCCCGAAATTGCCAAGAGCTGGGATTGGTCGGCGGACGGCAAACAACTGACCCTGCACCTGATTGAAGGCGCGAAGTGGTCAGATGGTCAGCCGTTCAGCGCTGACGATGTGATGTTCACATGGGATGGCTACATTCAAGACACAAATGTCAATGCTCCAAAGAGCAAGGATGCTTGGTCATGGGATGGCAAATTTGCGACACTGGAAAAGGTTGACGACAACACCGTCATGTTCACTTTCCCCGTTGTTAAGCCCTACGATGCTTTCTACCTGATGAACGAAGGCAACTTCGTGGTTATGCCTGCCCATCAGCTTAAGCCGCTGCATCCGAAATGGAGCACTGCTACGCCGAAGCCCTCGTATAAGGACTTTACCAATGCTTTGGCACCGGATCATCTGCCATTGGTCACAATGGGGCCGTGGGTCGTCACCGAATACAAGACCGACGAACTCATGATTATGCGCCGTAATCCTTACTACTGGAAGGTCGACGAAGCGGGTAACCAATTGCCCTATTTGGACGAAGTTCAGTATCGTAAGGGTCCAAGCGGTATTGGCCGTGACCTCTGCACGATTGCAGGTGACTGTGATCATATGAACCTTGAGAATCCGAGCACCTTTGTACAGGCGATGACTGCTGCACAAGATCCGAATTCCAAGTTCAACGTCAATTGGGGCCCTGAACTGTTGGGCTATGGTGTCCAATTTAACTATGCGGACAATTTTGGTATCACCGATGCGAAGCGTGATACAGCGGTTCGAGAGCTTTTCCGTGACCTTAAGTTCCGGCAAGCGGTGAGTTACGCCACCGACCGTGATGGCATCGCTCAGTCCATTATGAAGGGACCTTTCCTGCGCGGTTGGGCAGGCGGGTTGTATCCGGGCGCTCCTGATTTCGATAAGAGTGCGGTTGTTTACTACCCCTATGATGTAGCATCAGCCAATACACTTCTTGATGAAATCGGATTGAAAGATACGAATAATGACGGTGTCCGTGAATGGACAACTGGCCCGATGGCTGGACAACCGGTCGTCATTCAACTCGGCGCATCGCAAGATGCGAAGGAAACCCAGAGTGTGGCTGAAGCGCTGGTGAACCAATGGGCAGCTATTGGTATCAAGGTCAATATGAAAGTTATTGACAGCCAGACTTGGACTGACACGCAGGCCGCTGGCACATGGGATGCTTACGTATTCCGTGGTGGTCAGGAATTCGCCCTGCCGTTCACCAATCCGAATAACTTGGCTCCTTTGACCCACAATTTTGCTTTCCATCATGATACGCCCGATAAGCCGCGTGATCTGATGGACTTCGAGAAGCAACTCGTGGACATCGTGACCACCTACAAATCAACCTTTGATGCGGCAGCTCGTAAAGACTTGTTGACCAAGTACAACAACATCTTCACGCAGAACGTGTACGAAATGGGTGTGTTTGTTGGTCGCTATGGTCTGGGTACTGCCAAGCGCGTCAAGAACATTGCGGACGGCACCCCTGTATTCATGTATACATGGGTAGAAGACTCCATCTTGCTTGATCAGGTATGGACACCGAAGGATCAACAATTGCCGGAAAACCGTCCGGACACGATCCCAGTGTATCCTGCCGCAGCGTCCTAAATAGTCTTTGACTATGCTAGTTGGGTTGGGGGAGCAATCCCCCGACTCAACTGTGTTTCAACAGCATTGTTAACGGCAAAAATCATTTCAAGGCTTGTCTATAGCCGTTTTATGGAGATGGCATGTTAAATTATATTTTCCGCCGCATATTTATTGCCTTTTTCATGATGATAGGCATCGGAATTGTTTCGTTCATTGTAATTAAGCTTCCACCCGGAGATTATGCGACGACCTACGAAGGTTATCTCATCGCGCGTGGTGCGACCCAAGAAGATGCGACACGCGCGGCTAATATTATCCGCCAGCAGTATGGGTTGGATAAGCCGGAAGCGGAACAGTTTATTGAGTGGATCAAAGGGATCGTCACTGAAGGCAAGTTTGGCTATTCGTTCGCGTACGGCAAAGACGTAGGCGTTCTCATTGCCGAGCGCATACCGATGACGCTCTTAATTGCCATCCTCGCTCATGCTATTTCAACAGTAGTAGGTGTGGGATTAGGCATTTATGTGGCACCGCGAAAATATGGCTTTGCGGACAATGTTTGGGCCATTATCTCCTTTATTTTGACCTCAGTTCCCCGTTTCTCGCTGGCGATCATCGTTTTGTATATTCTGGTCATTGATCTAAAACAGCCGAGCGTGTCGTCATTTTTCTCACCCCAATTCGTGTTTGCGGGGTGGAGCTTTGCCAAAGTCGTCGATATGTTCCAGCATATCTGGCCGGTTTTGCTGATTGCCGGTTTAGGTGGTGTTGCCCGTAACATGCGCGTTATGCGTGGCAACTTACTCGACGTTCTAGGTTCCCAATATGTCCAGACCGCACGCTCCAAAGGCTTGCGGGAAAATACGGTTATCCTGAAGCACGCGGTTCCAAACGCCCTACATACGATTGTTGCCTATCAAGGCACGGTACTTCCCTATATGTTGGCTGGTGAGTTAGAAGTTGCCATTGTTTTGGGGCTGCCAACACTAGGGCCATTATTTTATGAAGCACTGGTCAATGGCGATATTTATATTTCAGGTTCATTACTACTTATTTACGGTGTATTGATTTTGCTAGGCAATCTACTAGCCGACATATTCTTATCCATCCTTGATCCACGTATCCGTTATAGCTAGAGCAGGGAGTGAAATATTGTGACTGCTGAAAATTCAGATTTAATTGCTACCGGTTCTAGCCGACAACAAGGGATGGGCTTGGATGCTCCCGTTGAGATGCCTAATGTCGCGGTATTGCGGGAAGTGGTGCCGGGACAAGAAGAAAATGAAAGTTATACCCAGCTTGTGTGGCGGCGATTCCGGCGGAGTAAGGTGTCTATCGTCGGCGGATTTATGGTGATAGCACTGGTTTTCCTTGCCATTTTTGCGGATTTCTTTAGTCCAACCACGCTCTATGGCATCGATCTAAAGTCTTCATTTATTCCGCCGCAGCAAATTCATTTTTTCAATGATGCAAATGGTCAATTTCATATGGGTCCCTACGTCTACAATATGATTTACACCTTAAACCCCACGACCTTTCAGGTCATGTGGGTTGAAGATACCAAAAAAGCATACGACATCCATTTCTTCGTACAAGGTTCTGACTATAAATTGCTCGGTCTTATTCCGATGAATATACACTTTTTTGGAGTCGAAGCGGGCGGCAACATTCATATTCTTGGCACGGACAAGTTAGGACGCGATCTATGGGGGAAAGCGTCTGAAGCGGGACGTATCTCGCTGACCATGAGTCTGTTCGGCACTATCATTAGTATCATCATTGGTTCGGTACTGGGTGTGGCATCCGGATACTATGGTGGTTGGATTGATAACGTGTTGCAGCGTTTTACCGAGTTTGTTACGGCTTTCCCACAGTTGCCCTTATGGATGGCATTAGCGGCGCTCGTGCCTAAAACGGCTGACTCCTTTACCGTTTTCGTGATTATGGCCTGTATCTTTGCGCTGTTGTCATGGACGACACTCGCGCGTGAAGTGCGTGGTAAAGTCCTTTCCTTACGAGAGACTGATTTTATTTTGGCGGCCAAAGAGATGGGCGCTTCGGATGCCCGTATTATCTTCCGCCATCTGTATCCCAACGTCTTGAGCCATGTCATCGTGATCTTAACGCTCACAGTTCCCGGCATCATTCTAGCTGAGTCGTTCTTGAGCTTTTTGGGTATCGGCATCACAGAACCACTCATCAGTTGGGGCTTGATGATGCGCAACACGCAGGACATTCAAACACTCGGACAGAATTCATGGATTTTGGCTCCCATTGCTTTCATGGTTATCGCCGTGTTGGGCTTCAACTTCTTAGGTGATGGTCTGCTCGATGC
>JACDGI010000344.1 GCA_013821665.1 Anaerolineae bacterium | reverse complement strand
CACCAGATGGCTAATGGCCGAAGGAATGAAGTGGTGGTAGGAACCTGCCCCACGAAAAATGGCAAAGTCGGCAGCGTGTTCATTGGCATCTGCCAGCGCAGAGAGTTCAGCGGTGACTTCCATTTCACTTAATGGCTTGGGCAAATCCAATTTCGGGAAGCGGTGGCTGGACGGAACTGCTTCGAAGAGATCTTCGATAGTCGTCACGCCAATGGTAGCCAACATTTGCTGGCGTTCAAGGTCGGTATGCGGTGTATAACTCATGGTCTTCCTAAATTATGTCCAGTTGACGAAATGCAAAACAGGCTCATTAACGATAGGTTTAGCGATTCTTGCAGAATTCGATGTAATCCGCAGAGTCCATCAGACTGCTGGCTTCGGCAGCGTCAGTGACCTTAATTTTGATCAACCAGCCCTTGTCGTAAGGATCGGTGTTGATGGTTTCGGGGTTGTCTTCCAAGGACTTATTCACATCGGTGACGGTGCCGCCAACGGGCATGAATATGTCGGAAGCCGCCTTGACCGATTCGACTACGCCAAAGGTCACGCCTTGATTGAGAGTCGCGCCAACATCGGGAAATTCAACGTAGACAATATCGTTGAGGGCATCCTGAGCATAATCACTAATGCCAATGGTGGCGGTATCGCCTTCAATCTTCAGCCATTCATCGTTCTTAGTGTATTTCAAATCGGAGGGGGTCTTAATTTCAGCCATGTCCAAAGTCTCCTCAATTATGAACAAAAAGAGCGCACAGCCAAGATTGCTGTACGCTCTGTCAGTCTACTTCCAGAGAGATCAACCCGCGAATCCTTGAACCTGAGAGTTTCATCACCGGACTAGCATCATCCGGTCATTTGCCCCTTCGGTGTTCCATTTCTATCGGAACTCTCTTCACAGGTTGGTATTTAAATGTCGAACCTCATTGTACCGAAGCCGATGCTTATACGCAACACGTATCATGTGTGTTATCGGGCACTTATCAATTGGAGCCCTGTTCGGAGTCGATTGGAAGCCATTTAAAAAAGGCTTCGCGTGCCGCACTGCTCAGCGCCAAGTTAAAGCCAACATGACCGGTGGCATCACCGACAACTGTTGGACGCAGCAAGAGGATGCCATCCGGTTTCAGCCCAATAGCCAAATAAGCTTGCGCTGTTCCGACTTGACGTGTCGTCTGCAAGCCTTCTACAGGATGCAAACGACCTAAGACCCGCGCAAGTTCTTGGAAACGTGGCCGAATGGCAATTTCCAATGGGCCGTAACTGGCGGAAAAGGCTACATATCCACCTTCGCGCTGCACGGTAACGACCGGCTTGGCGATGAGGGATTCTTCTGTCGTAAACTGAATGGAACCGGCGTGATTATCAAATGTCACCACATCGAGCAGTTGGAAGTTTCGCATATCAGATTGCTCCAATATTCACAAGCACCGAAAAAAGGAGTATAACATATCACATAATCAAATTAAAAAATTGATTTGTTCTCATCAATTTTTTTCTGAACCACGTTAAAATCTTGTCGCTGATGTTCATTGAGCGTAAAAGGTAACGAAGATGTCTGATAATACCTCGCCCCAACCTACTCCCACAAATTCCCGTCTGATGCTGCTCGGCACATTATTAGTCGGTGTTATTGCGACGTTCGTGGTATTGTACGCGCTGAGTAATCGCCCACGCAATCTGGCTACACCGGTGGTTGATCTCTCGCAAAATTTTGATGGGGTGCAACCCGTTAATCCGCCTAAGCAGGTACAAGATTTTACGCTGGTCAGCCAGAATGGTAATCCGATCAGTTTAAGTGATTATCGTGGCAAGATGGTGCTGATGGTCTTCGGTTATACCAACTGCGATGATGTGTGCCCGGTGACGCTGCTTCAGTTCAAACAAATCCGGCAAAAGCTGGCGGACAAAGCCGATAAAATCGCTTTCTTGTTCATCAGCGTCGATCCGCAGCGCGATACGCCAACGGTCATTGGTGACTATGTGAAGAAATTTGACCCGACTATCACGGGTTTGGCAGGTGACGCAAAAGTTTTTGACACTATCAAAAATGACTATGATCTGGAGTTCGTGCAAGTACCGAGAGATGATGGTACGGCTGGCACTTCTTACGGCATTTCACACACGCCGAACCCATTTCTGATCGACGCGAGTGGCAAGATGGTGGCAACTTATGCGTTTGGTACCGATCTTGGTCTGGTGGTTAAAGATATAACCAGCCGTATGGATACCTAATCAGTGACGTGGTATGCGCGGCAAAATACTGGTGACGACTTCATAGTTACTCGTACCAAGCTGCTTAGCGATAGCCTCGGCAGTGATATGTTCGCTGCCTTGATGCCCCAACAAAATGACTTCATCGCCTACGCTCACGCCGGGGATAGCCGTCACATTGATGGCCGTCTTTTCCATGCTGACGCGTCCCACAACAGCCGCGCGCTGCCCATGTACCAAGACCTCGCGCCATGTGTTGGGCGCACGGCGGAAGCCATCAGCAAAACCGACTGGCAAAATGGCGATCCGCTCTTCAGCCTGTGTGTAGTAAGTGCGTCCATAACCGACAGGATGATTGGGCGGTAGGGTTTTAACCTGTGCGACAACTGTTTTCCATGACAAAACGGGTTTGAATTCGGACGGCAAGGGTATCGTTGGGGACGGAACCAAGCCGTACATCGCTAGACCCACACGAACCATATTGAAGTGGCTCTCTTTAGATATGAGCGTTGCAGCCGAATTGGCCGCATGGGTATAACGGAAAGTGAAACCCGAAGCCCGCAGCGGCTTGAGTAAATCTTTAAAGGTTTTGAGTTGAAAAGCGGTGTATTCGGCATCTTCGTCGGCGGATGCAAAATGGGTAAATACCCCTTCCACATCCAGCGATTTGAGATTCAAAATATGGCGGAAGAGATTCATCGCATCTTTAGGCATGACACCCAAACGCCCCATGCCTGTATCAATCTTGACATGTACCGACAAGCGTTCGCCCAACTCACGGGCGGCCCGATCAAAGGTACGCGCCATATCTAAATCATAAATCGTGATGGTCAAGCGCTGACGGATCGCTTGACGGATAGCACTCAAGGGGGTGTAATTCAATACCAAAATGGGCGCATCTAAACCTGCTTCACGCAGTTCAAGCGCTTCGGTTACTGAGCTGACCGCCAAATATTCGGCACCATTGAGCAAAGCAGTACGTGCTACCGCTACCGCACCATGACCGTAAGCATCGGCTTTGACGACAGCCATTAACGTCACTGAGTCGCCAATCAGAATTTTCATGCCACGTACATTGGTGGCGAGCGCGTCCAAATCAAGCGAGACCCAATTCAACTGAGAAGGCTGTGCGAGAACAGCCGTTTCGCTAAGGGCATCCTGCCGTGTCAGTTGGATTTGATCACGTTCATCCTTCAACAAGGCGCTGACGATCAATTCCATGCGTGCCGTTTTGCCACCTGTTACAAGCACAATGTCATGCTCACTGAGTGCATAGCGTTCACGAATGGCTTGCACAGCATCCTGAATGCTGTAAGTCATGGTCACTTGGCGCGGGTGTATACCGCTATCCAATGCGGCACGACCTGCTAAAGCCGCTTCAGTGCCTTCAGTAACCAAAACATCGACTACTTCCGCCGCATGTTGCCCAATAGTGCGGTGCGCCTGCCCCACTTGACCGCCGAGATGATCCATATCCCCCATGACAAACACGATCCGCTGTGGCACATCAGTCACTTGCTGCGCCTTAATCGTGAGCAGCCAATCCAGAGCTGCCAACATGGATTGAGGCGTGCCGGAGTGCGTGTCATCAATAATGAGGCTGTTCTGGAGGCCATTCAGAGGATTCATGCGTCCGGGCATATAGGGCAAATCAATCAGTGTCCGCAGGCCGTCATCCAACGATATATCATAATGAAGGCCGACACATAACCCCGCCAATGCAGCCCCAATTTGGTGCTTACCCAGCCACGGTATCCAGCGTCCAACATGACGCTCGGCCCCATAACGCAAATCGAAACCGGTTTTATCAACACTGTTCAGGACGTTATAAGCAATAACATCCGCGCCAAAACTTTCCACACCGAAGGTCAAAGCACGGGCACGGGTGGCACCCATTAAAGCGCGGGACGATTCATCATCGGCATTCAGCACCGCCAAACTGGTTGGCGACAAACGATCCAAAAGCAGACGATTTTCGGCAACCACTTCTTCAATGTTGGCGAAGCCATCACTAATGCTAGAACCAAGGCTGGGTAATACCACCACATCCGGCTGCACTACTTGTACAATTTCGCTCATCATACCGGGGCGTGTGACGTTCAATTCCAACACAACAAATTGATGTTCAGGGGTTAGAGAAGCTAAAGTGGCAGGCAGCGCTAAACGTCCCGGCAGGTCGTTATCGGTGCTGCGTAAAACACTATACTGCGAGGAAAGGACACGACTGATGGATTCAACGGCTAGCGACTTACCAGCAGTACCGGCGACACACACAACCTGCGTGCCGACCTTGTGCAGCATGTAGCGCGTCCAGTTCATCAAAGCGGCTTCAGTATCACGCACTAAGATGACCGAAAGCTCTTCAGTATCAAAATCCGGCGGATGCGTACACAAAATACCCGTTACACCATGATCCACCGCCTCGCGCATGAATTGGTGGGTATCACCGCGTTCTGTTTTGAGAGCCACAAATAACTGTGACTCGCCCGCATGGCGCGGATCAAAACAAAAACTGGTGAAAAGGTGGGCAGCCGGTTCGCCGAATAATTGACCGTTTGAAGACTCAAGAATGTCGTAGAGACTTATCAAAATTCAGTATCCTGACCGGAAAGATTTCACTTTAGGCTCATATGTTATAATAGCATGGTCTTTAAAGGAAACATACTTAAATGTCATTCGAGTTTGAAATAATTAAGACGCAGGGACGCGCCCGTGCTGGAATCCTGCATACTCCTCACGGTGATATACCGACTCCGGTTTTCGCGCCAGTCGGCACGCAAGCCACCGTCAAAGCGGTTCCCCCTCGCGACTTACATGAAATAAAAGCCTCACTGGTGCTGGCGAATACCTATCACCTGAATTTGCGTCCCGGTTCTGATCTGGTGCGCGAAATGGGCGGCTTGCATCAATTTATGCAGTGGCCGGGGCCGATGCTAACCGACTCTGGCGGCTTCCAAGTGTTTAGTCTGGCAGAGATCAACAAAATTGATGATGAAGGCGTGACCTTCCGCAGTCATCTGGATGGTAGTAAACACCGGCTGACTCCAGAACGCTCGATGGAAATTCAGCAAAATCTGGGTGCAGACATCATCATGGCCTTCGACCAATGCCCTACCCCGACTGATCGTGAAGTGGTTGAACGCGCGGTTGAACGCACGAGCCGCTGGGCTGTCCGCTGCCGAGAAACGCATCCATCCAATGAGAAGCAAGCCCTATTTGGCATCATACAAGGCGGCATCTTTGAAGATTTACGGGCAAAATCGGCGGCTTTTCTGAACACCCTCGACTTCCCCGGCTACGCGATTGGCGGCCTTGCGGTGGGCGAAACCAAAGCTGAAATGTATACTGCATTAGGCTTCACGGAGCCGCTGCTGCCAGCAAATAAGCCTCGGTATTTGATGGGCGTTGGTGAACCCGACGATCTGGCAAATAGTGTTATGCTTGGTGTGGATATTTTCGACTGCGTCATTCCGACGCGGCTTGCTCGTCATGGTGCGGCTTTTACGCCAATGGGTCGCGTGAATATGCGAAACAAAGTGCATACCAACGATCCCGCACCGGTTGATCCCGATTGTGATTGCTATTGCTGCAAGAATTTTACACGGGCTTATATTCGTCATCTTGTGCGTGCCGAAGAAATCCTCGGTGCGTATTTGCTCAGTATTCACAACATCCGTTTCCTTATCCGGCACATGGAAGCCATGCGCAAAGCCATTATTAATGGCGATTTGAAAGCTTATACGGATGGATTTTTGGAGCGGTACCGAAATACAATCGGAGTAAGATGACCGTATGTGGCGGCCCAAGCATACCCTCGTCATGGTCACATTCGCACTGGTAAGCTGTAGCACACCGGTTGCGCCCGCATCAACGCCGACTCATGGTGCGGTTACGCTGCGCCTGTATGCCACGACTGCCGCTATTCCGCTGCTCAACGATCTCACCAGCCATTACATCAAGAATCATCCCAATGTCAATTTTGAAACCGCCACCGGTAACTTCCAAACGATGATGCAGCAGCTCAACAACAGCAGCGAGGGTTATCTACTTTCGAACCATTTACCCGATGATAATTCGATGCTGGCATGGCCGATTGGGCAAGATGGTATCGCACTGATCACGCATCCAAAAAATCCGGTGGATGACCTCACGAGTGAACAACTGCGAAGTGTTTATTTAGGACATATCGCCCGTTGGAGCGAAGTGGGTGGCATTAATTCGCCTTTGACGATACTGAGCCGCGAAGATGGCAGCAGCACCCGCGCTGAATTCGAGAAACTCTTGCTCGGTGAGCGTTTGACAACCCAATCCGCGCAAATTGCCCCATCGAGTGCGGCAATGGTTGCCAGTGTCGCGCAAATGCCAAACAGCATCGGCTATGTATCGATGAGCTATCTAGACGCGAGTGTCAAAGCCCTGAGCATTGATGGCGTGATGCCTACTCCAGCGACGGTCTACGACAACACTTATCCACTACGCTCGAATCTGTATGTAATCGGACAGACCGAACCCCAAAATGTGTATCGTGATTTTGTCGGTTGGATTCAAACCCCGGAAGGCCAACAGATTGTCGGGCTGCATTATGCTCCGCTGCCTAATGTGCTGCGCCAAGGAACGTAAACAGCAGCGTATAAAGCAAGATCACGACCAGCAGCCACAACAACCCGAAGGCTAAATCACGGTAGATGCGGATACGTCCCCGCCGCTTTTCCATTTCCATCTCAGGGCTGCGGATGCGATGAAGCGCGCTGGCCGCATTAAAATTGCCGGGGTTGACGCGCAAGACGTTATCCAAGCAAATTGAACTCTGGTCAAGCGACTCCACCGCCACGCTCATCCACAACCACGCATCCTCAAAGTCATTATCTTCGCGGATGAGTTCTCGTAAGATGTTGATTGCTTCACGACGGTGATCCGATTTGACCAGTTCAACTGCATCCATCAGACGGTCAATGCGAGAATCGGCTTCGGCATTTGCCATAGGCTAATCCAACAGCACCCCATTAAAAAGATTCGTTTCATCGATTTTATTATAAGCGGGCGCGGGATGAATGCGCGTAAAACTCTGCTTGCTGAGGAAGTTCCGGCGGACCCACATCGGCAAGCGCGGCATACCTCCGCCAAGTTGACTATCATGGCAAGCGCTGGCTTCATCCCAAGCCTGTAGGTAATCCTTTACGTCCACCTGAGTATGGATAGGTTCCATATTTTCCAAAATGGCAAGCATATCGAAATCTTTGTTGCGCCCCAGCTTGCGAGGATCTTCGCCGCGTAACCGCACCCGCAACAGATTGATGCGGAACATCAAAGCAGGAAAGGCCGAGTAGTAAAGTTTCTGCGGTTGATAAGGTGTTTGACCGGTTTCATACGTTGGATCACCTGCTAATGTGAAAGCGTCGGTGGTGGCGCGTTGGATCGCAATATGATCGGGATGTCCATAACCGCCGTACTTATTAAAGGTTACAACGACTTGCGGCTTGACCTTTCGGATAACCTCAACCACACGTATGGCAACCGCATCACGCGGCGCTTGCCAAAGCGACTCTGGATTTTTAGTGGTCTCGGAATACATCATGCCGCTGTCGCAGTAACCAAACTTGAAGACCTCTTTGAAGCCGAGCTTCTCCGATGCACAATCCAGTTCCGCTAAGCGCAGTTCCGCGACCGATTTATAACCAACCATCTTTTCCGGCGCGACAGTGCCTACATCACCGTTCGTCGCGCAGATGTAATAAACGTCCGCCCCTTCAGCAACGTAACGCGCAATCAACCCGCCTGAACCAAAACTTTCATCATCGGGATGTGCCAAGGACAACAATATGCGGCGGTTTGCCATGAATGCCTCCAAAATTAAAAGTCGGATCGATGCCATAAGATGAGAATTAGACGACGATTGACCTACGCAATCATACATCACAGGCGGGTAAGTCCGAAATAGCCCTGTGCAACGCAAAGTCTGACACGTATACTCCTCCGCCGTGTTTCAAGTCGGATTGCACGAGGTTATGGATGATTATGCACCGAAAAATCGGTTTTGTTTTGACCACTTTACTTGCTGCATTTGTTCTGGTTGGCATTCCCGGTGTGGCCTTGAGCCGCGTGAATCTGGTTCAGGTCACGCTGCCCGGTACGAATACACCGAAGC
>JACDGI010000343.1 GCA_013821665.1 Anaerolineae bacterium | reverse complement strand
GGGAGAATTGCGTAATCAAGGCTAATTCATCTCAACCATCTGAGGGAGACTTCATCGCTCCTAGTTCCAAAATCGATACTCGCATTTTGGAAAATGAGGGAGAAAAGGGTACCTGAGTAGTTACCAAAATGCAGCAAATGCAGTAACAAGTGCAACGTTTACAACATTTGAAGCATCTGAAATAAAAATCGGGCTGGTAAACGACCAACCCGATTTCTAAACACTGATTTTGTCTAAAGAATGATTGAGCTGTGGAATCTACGACTTCACATCAGGATTAGGGAGCATATACTGCTCGCGCAAAATGGCGAGTAAATCATGATAGGCAGTAATGAAGCCGCGCAGTGTACGGACAGTCGCGCCGAAGCTGTCAAATTCGTTAACCGATAAGCCATCTTCGTCGTAGGCTTTGCGGAAGTCTGGAATATGGCTGTAGAGGTCGTCAAGGATAGCTTGGTCAACGAGTTCATCCATACGGGGTTTGACTTCTATATCAGAGGCGTTGAAGCGTTTCTGCCAATCGTAGGGAATAGTCAGAATGACATCCCCACCCATCAGCGCCGACCAATGTAAATGATGACGATAAGCTGCCGCCAACAAACGCGTCCGATAACCGCGCTGTTTATAAATCTGATACGACTTTTTCATCACCGCCACGCCCGCCCAAATGTAAGCTGAGGGATCGGTGGTGGTAATGCCGTCGCGATTAATCAGCACCTGCATCCAATCATCCAAGCGACCGATCATCAAGGCGCAAGTCGGGACGAGATTCGACGTGTCTTTACCTTCAGCTTGACGCCGTTTGATACCGCGTTCAACGGCTTCACCAACGGCTAGTGCTTGCGGAACGGTAAAACAAACGGTCGCCGTCACATTGATGCCACGATAAGTCAGTTCTTCAAGCGCGGTGATACCGGCAGCCGTCACGGGTAGTTTGATCTGCAAATTGGGTGCAAGCGTGCTGAAATGAACACCTTGATCCACCATCGCTTGGGCATTACGATAGTTAGCTGGATTGGTCTGGATCGAAAGCAACCCCTTCTTACCATGCTCACGCTCGTAAATCGGCAAGAGCAGTTTTGAGCCGTGAATCGCAACTTCTTCGCAGACCTTCCACGCCAATTCAACCTCTGACCACGTTGGATTTTCGGCAATAAGCTGCTTAATCCGATCTTTCCAAAGATGCATTTCCTTTTTCAGAACACTCAACACAATAATCGGATTACTCGTCGCGCCAACTGCCCCATGTTCGAGTGCGTAAGTTAATTCTTCAACCGAACAGGAGTCACTCCAGTAATCGGTAATGGTCGTGGCAACCATCTCATTCAGCGGACTTTTATAAGTCATGCTCGTTACCATAGTATCTTTCCTATCCACTGTTCATTGACACTTCGGTCACTGGGTAGCGGTAATGCCACCATCCAGATAGAGGGTTTGTCCGGTAATGAAACTTGATGCAGGAGAAACCAGAAACAAGATTGCTTGCATGACATCATCCGGCTCGGCAATGCGACCAAGTGGAATTCGGGCGGTCAAGGCTTCATAAAACTTCGGATCAGCCAACATAACCGCAACCTGCTCAGTACGCACAAAGGTCGGTGCAACGACATTGACATTGATATTATCGGGAGCCAGTTCAGCCGCCAACTGCTTGCATAAGGTTCCAAGCCCACCCTTAGCAGCACAGTAAGCCGCATAACCCCGTCCGCGTAATCCGAGTTGGGTACGCACCGAACCCAGATGCACCTGCTTCCCACCCTGCCCTTGCGCGACCATATGTTTGGCAGCCGCTTGTGCGAGAAAAAAGGCTGACTTTAAATTGGAGGAGTAGACAAAATCAAAGTTTTCTTCGGTGACATCTAACAATTTTTCTTCGCGGTTCAGTCCCACGCAGTTAACCAGAATATCCAACCGTCCATAATGACCGGCGGTGTCATCCACCATTTGGCGAATTTCGGAGAGATTGACCGCGTCAAAAGCGATGCCGTAAGCGTCACATCCATCTTGTTTAAGCGAGGATGCCAACTGTTCAGCCTTTTCGCCATTGCGTCCGGCTACAGCCACTTTTGCCCCAACTGCTGCTAATCCCCGACAGACGGCTTCACCTATTCCACCGTAGCCACCGGTTATCAGCGCGACTTTGCCATCCAGCCGAAATAACTTTTGCAGCAGGTCAGGAGTCTGTGTCTGGATCATGAAATCTCCTAATGTTGTCCCGACTTAAAGGCGGGCGCGACCTGTTCGATAAACAACTTCATACCATCGCTATCCGGCGCATCCATAAACCAGAGCATAAAATGCGATATACCAATAGCGAGGTAATTCTGGAGCTGTGCCTTAACCTCGTCCGGTGTTCCGACTAATCCGGTATCCGTTAGGTAACGCGGATATTCGTCACTTTCGCCGTTCACAAAGGCGCGGAAGTCGGCATCCTGCGGTGTTTCGGCTCCGGCTGGCGATAGAGCCAATATGGCCTTCAACTTGTCGCGAACGGCAGCACGCGTGGGCGCAATCAGAATTTGCACTTCGTAGCTAATTTCGAGTTCGTCAAATGACCGGCTCACTTTCTGGCAAGCGGCCTTCAATAATTCTAAGCGCTGTTTCATGGTGGTCAAGCCAACTGGAACACTGTTCCATCCCTGCCCCCAACGGGCGACCGCATCAAAGGTAATCGGATGGGCTTCGCCAAACCAAATGGGTGGATGAGGCTGCGTGACCGGCTTGGGGTTGCAGACCGCATCCTTAACATGATGAAACTTTCCATCAAAAGTTAAGGGGTTCTCTTCGGTAGATTGCCAAAGTTGGAGCGTGAGTTCCAAACCTTCCAGAAAATCTGCCATGCGTTCTTCGACATTTTCAGGGTAATTCAATCCATAGGCTTGGTGTTCGCTGATGCGCGTTCCGGTATCGGCAAAGTAGATGAAGCGACCACCTGAAATCTGATCCAGCGTCGCGATCATCTTGGCAGCAACCGATGGATAACGGAAGAAATGTCCTTGATGGATGATGCCCAGTTTGGATTTGCTGGTCATACCTGCAATAGCCGAAAGCGTCGTCCAACCTTCCATGATGGCTTGATCTTTGCCCAACATCAAATGGTCGGCGACCCAGATCGAGTCATAACCAAGGCTATCGGCCAGCCTAGCGGTTTCCAAAACGGTCTTAACGTTGAGTTCTGGAAAGTTCGGTGTTCTGAATAAGCCGCCACCCGGCCATGCGAAAATCGGCACACAGTAGCCAACTTGAATAGGATGAGTCATGGCTTATGAAACCTCATATTTCAGCGGTTCCCCGCGCAGATGATGATAAACATTCAACCAGATATTGAGCGAGTCGCGAACGTGCGTCCAATGACCCTGCCAAGCCGAATGCGAAGTCAGTATGACATTGTAGTTCGGATCTTCATTCAGTTCGTGCAAAGGATCATCTACTGGCAGCGGTTCTTCGTACATCACATCCAGACCTGCACCCCCCAGACGATGATTTTTTAGAGCATCCACCAGTGGCAGTTGATCGACCAATTTACCTCGTGCGGTATTGATGAAAAAGGCATCCGGTTTCATCAGACCAATTTCACGAGCGCCGATGATTTTCTCGGTCGCGGGCATGATCGGGATATGGACGCTCAGGACATCGGACTGCTTGAACAGTTCATCCCATTCAACATATTCAACGTGATATTTTTCTTCGAGTTCAGGGAAGCGAACCTTATCCCAATAAATACATTTCATCTCAAAAGCATGGGCATAGTTCGCCATTGGGCGAGCGATTTCACCGAAGCCCAGCAAACCGAGTGTGTAATCTTGTACGATGCGGACATTAGAAACCGTCGCACCCCAACCGCGCTCCACATACAGGCGTTCTTTCATCTGGCGTTCTTGTTCGCGCATCTGCTTGTAGTAGTTGAGCAGCAATGTCCATGCGTGTTCAGCGACAGCAATATAGTTGATAAGGGGTGTGGCGCAAACGGGAATACCCATTTCGCGGGCAGTTTCCATTGGAATGCCGCGAAAATCTTGCCCCATGTGCTGGAGCAGTTTGATTTTCGTACCTTTACGCAGCACTTCGGATGTCAGACGTTGTTTATGTACAACAAGGTAATCACAATCGGCGATGACTGCGTCCAACTCTTCCAAGGTTTTAACGCTGATCAAATTGGTTTCAAAATCAGCAAATATCTCTTCAAAAAGTGGCGCGTCTTTCGCCCATTCAATTCGTGCAGGATCGCCAGAAGGCAAGCGCTTCTCTAATTCATTAGCAAAGTCCTTGCGTATCTGCACACCCAACAACACGTAATTATATTCTTCCCAGACTACGATGTTAATCATTTCTCACCTGCGCCCATGCGCGTGTAAATGTTCGTTTTCCGTTGGCGAGAATCGTTTCAGGACTCTCTTCGCCCGGTATAGTACGAAGTTCCATTGAAAGTATGGGAGTACTCCCCAATCGTTCCCGTGCTTTATTCCAATAATTCACCGAGTCCAACTGCTTGAGATAATCGACCACTTCGGGCAAATCATTTCGTCCCAACGGATGACCAAAACGTGGATGAAAATCCCCATAGAGTACCGAGTCGGGGTGGTCAATCACGCTATTACCGATATGGGCATGGATTAGATGACGACCAGCCGCTTGCAGCGCGTGTTCGGAAGTCTCGCCGAGCAGCGGCAAATGACTCAGGTCAATCGTTAAACCGAAGTTTGACCGGTCAACAGCATCCGCCATTTTTGCGGCTTCGACGGTCGGGCCAATGAGCCGTTTCTTTTCGACATCACGGTCAAAATTTTCAAAAGTGATGAACAACTGCTTCTTGGACGATTTTGCCGTCGCGTAATCACATAACTCTTGCAAATCTTCCACCAAACGGGCGGTAGTCGCCTCACGTTGATCAGGCGCAGTGTCCAAGGGCCCTTGAACCATCGCCATGACACTGCCCATATCAATGGCTTCATCAATCAACACTTTGAGGCGTGTCATGGCGGCTTGACGCAAATTAACATCAGCGCTACCCGGTTCGAGCTTTTCGAGTAATACGGGCAAAATCGGCAAATAAACGATCTGCAACTGCGATTGGGCTAAAAGTGCTTTGGCTTTCTGGCGCACTTCGGGATTTTTGACGGGCGCGATTTCAACCGCACCAAAATCCGCATCATTGACGATAGTTGTCAACGTTTCAACAACCGGCCCTTCACCACCGCGACATTCAAGATAGATCAGCGGATGAATAACGCCAAAATCCATCATATGCGACCAAGCAGCGGCACTCATGCTTTCATACCCCGCTCAATCTCAGCTTGATAGGGTGAGTCTTTGCCTTCTAAGATTTCATCTAGCGTAACCATGCGCTTGAGCAATTCCGACTCTAACAAACCGAACACCAATGCGAGTGAACGTAAGCCCTGTTCACCGGTCACTTCCGGTTCGCGGTTATTGATTGCCGCATCCACAAAATCGGACTGCTCGATACCAAGCAAATTGGCATCAATGTCGGCCCATGTCATATCATAGGTGGTTAAACGATCACCTTTGAAGAGCGCAGCAGTGACATCATCCAGATGGAAGTCAGGCACCAGCTTGAGCAAATCTTCTTGCTCAACGGTGACATCTTTGCCATCACGACGTTGGACTAAACGTAGAGGCTTACCAGTGCGATCACCGGGGATAGCCAGCGAGCCACTGGTTCCGTAAATCATACGCGAGAACGAGCCTTCACCACGCCCAGCCACATTGAGGAGCCAGTTGGCAATCGCGCCGTTCTGAAAGCGCATCACACCGACAGATAAATCTTCAGCATCGGCTTCATGTTTTGTGCCATGATGATCTGTACGCTGCTTATCGACAATAGCATTCATGCCGGCGACGGTATCAATCGGGCCGAGATAAAATTCCAAAATATCGGTGTAATGAACACCCATATCGATGACGATGCCGCCACGATCCTTGCGATGCCGCCAAGGGGTGATGATGACAAACTCGCCGCCCCCGTTTGATTCTTGTGTGGCAAGGAATGGAGTGCCGACCGCACCACTCTCAATCAGTGCTTTGCCCAAGCGGTTAATTGGATCACGACGATAATTTTCAGCAACGGCCAATTTACGGTTGGCTTTTTTACCGGCTTCAACCAACCGTACACCTTCCGAAACGGTTAGTGTGATGGGCTTCTCGACCATAACATGAATGCCCGCGTCGAAGGCTTTCTCAGCGACTTCGGTGTGCATTTCGGGCGAAGTCGTCACGATGATGCCATCAAGTTTGGTGGCTTTTAACATCGAGTCAAAATCGGCGAACTGCTGCGGGCGCGTACCGAGCAATTCTTCGGCATGGTCTGCCATCTTCAGCAAATTGGCTGGCATGATGTCACAAACGGCAACCAGATCAAAGTTGAGTTTGCCCGCCGCTTTAAGCTGCTTCATCCCGATGACATGGCGGCGACCCATGACACCGCATCCGATGAGTCCCATTGCGAACGACATAGTTAATTTCCTTCCGGCGATTCAAGTTTATGGCCCAAGCTCTTGATATGCGAGGCATTGATCTTGGCGCTTTCTAATGGCGAAACGGTGCTGCTGCTCTGTTCGACCACAACCCAACCGGGGAACTTTTGCGCCACGAGTTCAGCCAAAATCGCACCAAAGTCCAAGCCAATCGTGCCCTGCCCGATTTCCACAAATTTGCCTGCCGCCCAATCTTTGAGATGCATGTAACCGAGGCGTGATTTGTATTTGCGAATATGAGCAACCGAATCTTCGCCAACCAAACCAATATGCGATACATCAAGGCAGAGCATCGTTTTCTTGGTTTCGTTCAAGAGGATGTCGATTTCGCCCTCAGTTTCGATGGTGCAACCGACATGCGGGTGATAGGCTAAGGTGATGCCTTTATCCGCACCGTACTTGGCGAGTTCTTCGCAACCGTTGGCGAGGTTTTTGTATTCTTCTGCTGTCGGGGGGCGGGTACGCAGACGACCACCACCGACTAAACCGTATTGTTCAGTACCGAACAATGCAGCGTAATCCATGCGACGTTTATGGATGTTAATGGTATCGGGATTAACTGGCACTTCGATGCCGCCAAAGAAAATGCCGGGCTGTAATCCTTGAAGAATTGAGCGCAGGTAATCGGGCGGCCCGAGCCAATCCAACGAGTGATCAAAGAGTTCAACCGCGTGCCAACCGGCTTTTTTGATGTCTTTAAAGGTGGCAACCATATCGGGCTTGGTCGTCCAATTGATGGTGCTGTAGGCAAAACGTAACGCATGTGTCTTTTTAGCGGGTGCTTTGGGCATGATCGGTAGCTTCCATGTCTTTCAGAATAAAAATGACGATCAACGGACTAATTAAGCCGGAACTTCATGCGCATCCAGTATGCGGATGTTGAGTTCTCCGGCAATTTGATGAAACAAACGAGCAACTTCTGGCATTTCCTCCGAAGTCGCGCCTTCGACAATGACCGGAAAATCCGGCGAAAGGGATTCCATTTGTTGAAACAAGGTATGGAAATCCATGAGACCTTTACCGGGGCATCCATCTTGTAGATGCAGCGATAAGCGATTTTCAATCCAGATGTCTTTAGCGTGGCAGCTAATGATGTTCTTGTTTAACACATCAAAGTGATGTTTAACCGCCGCGCCAGTATCAAAAACATGTTCGCGTGTGATCCAATTGGCCGAGTCGTAGTCGCTGGTAACGCGCGGCGAATTAACCTCATTCAAAATCTCAGCCGTGATTTCGGCTGACTCCAATGTGACGAGTTGGTGGCCTTCCATACTCAGATACACATCGGTATCTTCGGCAACCGGCGCGCATTCCTTGAGGCTCTTCACGAGCTGTTTACGTGACGCTGCCGTCCAATTATCCCGATGTGGAAACCAAGGGCCATCAGGACTCATAGAACCCGGTCCGGTATCAATGCCACGCGCACCTAGCCAATTCGCTAACTGTAAGGCAGCCTGAACTGTTCGAACAGCTTCTTTACGGGCAGGTTCATCGCTATTCACCAAGTTTTGCCAATAGCCTGTCACTTGAAATAAACTCAGGTTCTCATCCGCAAGCAGCTTACGCACGCGCTCAGCTTGGGCGCGTGGAGTTGTATGCGGATCATTTTTCTTAAAGCGTGTGAAAATACCAGAAAACCCCATATCACGAACACGCTTACAGGTGTCGGCGTTTAAATCATTCATGTCGTCGGGCAAAAACGCCCCGCACATTCCAAATCGCATCAGATTAGTCTTCCGTTATGAACACGATGTTTGATAGCTTGGACAACGCAATTTGTTTTATCCTTTTATTCCGCTGGTCACAAACCCTTGAACAATGTAACGCTGCGCCAGCAGGAACATCACGATCATGGGTAGAACCATCAACGTTGAAATTGCCATGACATAGTCAGTGCGCGGAATAGTGGGGAAAACATCGCGGAATACATTCAACCCCAATGCGAG
>JACDGI010000342.1 GCA_013821665.1 Anaerolineae bacterium | reverse complement strand
GGCTAATCCGCGCTGCCCAGTTGATCTTACCTGATGATGGCAGTGAACTAATGCTGGTAATTGACCAGTTTGAGGAAGTCTTCACCTTACTGGAAGATGAAGCTGCCCGCATACACTTTCTCAATCTGCTTTACATGGCGGTTACCGAACCGCGCAGCCGTGTACGTGTGATTATTACCCTACGCGCTGATTTTTATGACCGCCCGCTACACTACACCAATTTTGGAGAACTCATCCGTTCACGAATGGAAACCCTTCTGCCACTTTCGGCGCAAGAACTGGAACGCGCCATTAGTAAACCGGCCGAACACGTCGGTGCATCCTTTGAGCCGGGACTTGTGGCATCCATTGTGGCGGAAGTCAATTATCAAGCCGGAGCGCTGCCACTGCTGCAATATGCGCTCACCGAGTTATTTGAGCAGCGCAAGGGACGACTACTCACCCGTGAAGCTTATGATGCAATTGGCGGGAGCGTTGGGGCACTCGCACGTCGTGCCGATGAAGTTTATACCGAGTTCAATGCTGTGAGCCAAGAAGCCGCTCGCCAAATGTTCCTACGGCTGGTGACATTGGGCGAAGGCATAGAGGACACCCGGCGCCGTGTCACCCGATCTGAATTACTGTCGATTACACTTGGTCCCGATATGATGGATGAGGTCATCGATACGTATGTTGAATACCGCCTGCTTTCGTTGGATAACGACCCCGGTACACACACACCAACAGTGGAATTGGCGCATGAGGCCATCCTGCGGGCATGGGAACGGCTGAACCATTGGCTCAATGAGAACCGTGATGAAATCAAAGCCCAACGTCAGTTATCCGCTATGGCAGCAGAATGGCGCACCTCGAAACAAGATACGAGCTTTTTGGCACGCGGCGCACGGCTGGAACAATTCGAAAAGTGGGTCGCAGACACTCGACTGGCGCTCACAGGAGCAGAACGTGCCTATCTCAATGCAAGTGTTGCACAGCGGACGTTAGAAGAAAAAGCGGAACATGAACGCAAAGCGCGTGAGAAAATATTAGAACGGCGTTCGGTCAGGTTCCTGCGCGGACTGGTTGTGGTGCTTGTGCTAGCTACCCTTGGTGCGTTCGGTTTGACAGGTATAGCGGTCAGCGAAAGCCAGAGTGCACGCCTTAGCGCGGCAGAAGCACAGAATGTTGCTCTTGTTGCTGGTTCGCAAGCGGCATTGGCAAATAGCAACACGGATCAAGCCATTGCGTTGGCATTACAGGCTGTCACACTCAATCCTAGTTCTGCTTCAGCGCAGGTAGCACTCGGCCAGGCAGGCTATGAGCCCGGGACAGTTCGTCGTTACATGGGTCACACGGACGAAGTCTGGGGTGTAGCCTTCAGCGCCGATAATCGTACGGCGGTTTCAAGTTCGAAAGACGGCACATTAATTTTGTGGGATGTGGCAACTGGCAAGATCATTCATCATTTCACGGGTGGTCACAGCCCGGGTGCTGAACTCAGAGTCGATATGAGTTCGGATGGACACTCTCTCTTATCGGGTGCAATGGATGGATTAGTGCTTTTGTGGGATGTGGCAACCGGTAAAATCATTGGTCATCTTGAAGGACATTCGGGAGGTGTAAAATGCGTGAAATTCAGCCCCAATGGACGTACCGCCCTGTCCTGTGGACAAGACAAGACACTGATTCTTTGGGATGCGCAGACAGGATCACTTATCCGTCGCTTCACAGGACATACCAATGTTGTGGAGAGCGCTAATTTTAGTCCAAATGGTCATATGATACTGTCGGGTTCTGACGACAAAACGCTCATTTTATGGGATGCAGAGACAGGATCACTTATTCGCCAATTTAAGAGTCCGAATGAGGTCTATAGCGTCACTTTCAGCCGCGATGGGCAGCAAGCATTTATTGGACTCCGAGATGGCAGCGGTTATTTGCTGGATTTGACAACAGGTGAAACACTCCAACATTTCATTGGACATACACGGACGTTGTTTAGTGCTGTTTTTACTCCGGATGGAAAACACATCCTTACGGGTGGTGTTGACAAATGGGTGGGCTATTGGGACGTGGGAACGGGACAGCTCATTCGTCGTTTCGAAGGGCATAGTGCTACCGTGACTCAAGTGGTACTAACAGCTGATGGTCGCTATGTATTGTCTGCCTCGGCTGATATGACCGAACGCCTGTGGGATCTGGAATCAGGACAACTCATTCGTCGTTTCGAAGGGCATAAGGGTTTTGTGTTCTTCGTCAAAATTAGTCCAGATGGCCGTACCGGTATTTCTACGTCAGATGACGGCACAGCGGTCCTGTGGGATATTGAAACAGGACAAAAATTGCAGCGTCTGACTTTGCCTTCTGGCAATGGGACGACCGATGCAGCCTACCTACTTGACGGTAAAAAGGCACTTATTGCAACAGGTGACCCTAGCTATACCATTTTTGTGCCGGGTGACATTATATTGTGGGACTTGGCTACGGGAGAAGAAATTCACCGATTCAAGGGGCATCAAGCCCAGGTTGCCGCTCTGTCCATAAGTCCTGATGGCCTTAACTTTCTATCTGGCGCAATCGATGGCACTATGTTCTTGTGGAATATAGAAACTGGGCAAATTATTCGTCGTTTTGAAGGCAATCCGCAGTGGGTGGCTACCGTCGCCTTTAGTCCAGATGGACGGACTGCACTAAGTGGTGGTCATGGCGGTAACTTGCTTATGTGGGATGTGCAGACCGGCAAGAATATTCAGAATCTGGTTGGGCATACCGGTATTGTGGGTGATGTGAAATTTCTTCAGGATGGCAACAGGGCATTGTCAGGAGGTCAGAGTGACGCCTTGCTCTGGGATCTCTCCAAAGGAAGTGTCATTGGACATTTCCCCGGAGGAAAGGTGATTAGCCCCGATGAGCACCTTATTTTCGGCGATTTTGGTGCTTATCCCGTCTTATGGGACGTCGCTACGTCGACGATCATTCGTGAATATGGTATTGCTGATCGTCGGGCTTACTTCAATGCCTTTACACCGGATAGTCGTAGCGTGCTGCTCGGTTTCAGCGATGGGGGATTAGAATTATGGCGCCTAGATGCCACGCTAAATGACTTACTCACCTGGATTCGTGACAATCGCTATATCCCAGACCTGACCTGTGAACAACGCGACTTATATCGACTTGAACCGCTCTGTAAAGCCTCGGACGATAAATAATCTACTGGTGCAGCATAAATTTTCGCCACCTGATGGTTCGCAAATGATATGAAGACCTATAAACAAGAGATGAGGATAACTCATCTCTTTTCATTCCTACTTTATACCTACATTTTCGAGTGTGCGATGTGGGGGGGGTGGGAAAAGGTTCGGAATATCCCCACAGTTTAGAAGATCACTCCTATACTGCGCATATCCGTCGACTGGATAGCTTGCCAAGCGTTTCAGACAGGTGAATTCGTCAAATATTTAGGAGAGGAAATTCTGATGAAAATGTACCGCACAGTTGTGGCAATAATGGTTCTACTGTTCATTACTTCTGGCCTCGCTTTCGCACAGGGCGATTGGCCGGAACCGAGAATTACGCGCCCACCTCTTGTGGCATGTGTAAAAGGTGAAAACGTACCCTGCTCCGAAATCGTTAATCAGGTAAGTAATATTGTTGGTACATGGAGAGGTTATATTGACGGCAGAAGCGCAATAGGGTTTACCGTGTTCACGGCAGACGGCGGTTTTGGGACAACGCAAAATCCTCAAACTCAACCGGTAATCACCAGCACTATCCGTTTTACGGATGAATTGGCATTTGTAGCGGCCATTGCAGGGGACACTGTTCCAGCAGGGTGCGTGAATGATGGTGTCTATATCATGCGCCTGATTCGTATCGGTGAAAGGCCTGTTGCGCTGACACGCCGCCCCTTAATCAAGGACAACTGTACCGAACGTGCAGAAGATTTTAGCGAACCGATGTTGTACTACACAGGAACTGGTGAAGACCTTCCTAAACCGGACGCCAGTGTAAACCTCATGGCTCAAGCGTTGGTTCCATGCCCTGCAGAAGTTAAAACCGATGCCGAGGCATATCCATGTGACATCGTTGCCAACCAACCAACCGACTTTGTGGGTATATGGACACAATACCTTGTACCACCGCTGACAGGTGCAGCTTTCTTGCGATTCAATACTGACAGCAGTTGGCTTCTCGCTGGTACGCCGGAGGATACTACTGCGGTTTCTACCAGTTTTGCTATCGGAACCGTCGGAATTGATCAGGCGGTAGTCACTTTCCATGAGCCTAATGATACCGTCGAATGTACAACAGGGACTTACTATGTGCACGTAATTCAATGGGGACGACATCCTGTTGCACTCAGTTACACAGCGATTAAGGACGACTGCGCTCTGCGGTATAACGCGTGGACAGACCCCCTGATTTGGATTAAAGGCCTGTAGCTCTACATATCTATATCCATTGCTAATACTGAGATTGTGCCAAGTGTTCGGTACGATCTTAATTAGTTTTCATTACCAAGCGATGCTGACAACCATTCAACTACTTTGTTTAAATAAATGACTAAAATGTTCACATTCCTCACTGTTCGGGTAGCGTTCCTTTTAATAACTGTCTTATCATTTTCAACGATGGTTACGACGGCAATTGTCAGTAGCCAACCAAGTTTTGATCCATTTGCGTCATATGCGGATATTCTGCCGGGTCAATCTCTAGAAAACGTCCTTGCACATGGCTTTAGTTGTCGGGTCAATGGATCCCCTTTTTACAAAAAATCCTGCTTGTTAAATCCCGAAACCGATACGTTTTCCGAGATTTGGGTAAGCATTTCCTCCGAAACAGGTCTAGTGAGTAGAGTAGTTTTTATACCGCGTGAGTCAGCGCTGTTACTCGGTCATTTGGCGAGTCTCTGGGGCAAGCCACAGACTATCATTTTTGGTAGATATGTTAATTTCCGATGGCCTGCTATGCATGCCCTGTTTGTCCCTCGGAACTACAATGGTCATTATTCCTACTGGATGCCGATTACTTATGTGGCCTTTGATTCGGCCATCTAAATTGAACGTATCATTCGGCAGCAAATACGGACATCTTGCTGTTTTCAGCAAATGCCAAATCGGGCTCAAAATCGTCGGGGATTCGTATTATTGGGAGCATCTGCTTGCCATGAGTGTCAATAAAAGTCGTTGAACAAGTCAACAATATTTCGATGCTTTACAGTTTGCCATATTCCACACGATTCCAACGCTAATGTCTAGGTGTTTTGCAATAGTTGGGAAGCTCCACCCTCTTGAGCGAAGTTCAATGACTTGTGCTTGAAGTTCTACTTTTGCAGGATCGACAGGGCGAGGTTGTGCTTGAGATCTTGCTCGATTAAACGCTAATTCAATTCGGAAATATCTAGGATAGGTACGGCGACCCGTTCGCAACAATTATATTGTACTGTATTTGAAAGAACAGCAAAAACACCTTTTCCTTTACGCTGTAAATACCAACATTTCAATCCTCTCTTATGCTTGTCATTTTAGATGTCACCTAGCATCTGATTTCCTACAGTCTTAATCGCTTGTTAAAATGGTTTGGAGATTTTCGCGGATAAATTGAAAATTCTGTTATGTTGAGTAGGTCTTGTGGTGTCAACTACGTTTTTCATTCAAGAAAAGCAGTAATTAAAACAACAAAAGTCTGCAATTCACCCTTAAATAACTCGCGCAAAGCAAATATCTGGCGAGCTACAAGCACGATGCAATATCTAATGGACATAATTCTGTCGGAACGATCCCATGAGATGAGTACCTTGAACTCAAAAGTCTTGTTGAGCGAGGATAGTAACTGATGGTCAAGGAATCGAAAGCAATGATTCATCACTCGATTGTGTGATATAGTTAATTTATGGATATCTATTTGATCGTATGCGGCTACCCCACACATCCCCGCATTTTTGTAGATGTGAACCGGCTTCTCCTCGCCGGTGATCCTGTGTCCAAGTCGCATTCAACCGAGTGCTGACACCAGTAAGCTCAGACTGGTTCGGACAAAAAGCGGCTATTCGTTTTCAGGGTAGGCTAAAGATTATCTCAGTCGGAGCGCTGGTTCGTTTGCTTTCAAGCCCAGCCTGACAAACGATTGATGACCAACAGCGCAGCGAGTGTATCAAACTCGAATCCCAACGATTTCTAAATCCGAACTTATTTCGCTTAGAAATAAGTATTGGCGCAACTCTGAGCCAGTCAAAAAGGTCAATAAACAAACAATATGATGGATCATTTTTCCAAGAGTATCGTCGAAACCCTGCGCGAACCCCTGTTGATTTTGGATGACCGCCTGAATGTAGTTGCAGCCAATCCCGCCTTCTATCGCTCATTTCAGATGCAACCGGAAGAAACCATTGGTCAGTCGTTGTATATGCTCGGCAAGGGACAATGGAATATTCGAGCATTGCGCGTTCTTCTGGAAGAGGTCATCCCCAAACAGCATACCTTTGAAGGTTTTGAGATTTCTCACGATTTTCTGGCGCTCGGTCATAAGACGATGGTGCTGAATGCCCACAGTCTTCAACTTGAAAACGGCGCTCGCGATGTGATCGTGCTGGCGATTGAAGATATCACTGACCGGAAGAACGCTGAGGACAAATTAAAAAAATATACGGTCGAACTTGAGCGTTCAAATGCGGATCTCCAGCAGTTTGCATACGTGGCTTCGCACGATCTTCAAGAACCCCTTCGCGCAATCTCAGGGTATTTGCAACTGCTTCAAAAGCGTCACGGTGAACATCTGGATGAGCAGGGAAACCGCTATATTCAACAATCCGTAGAAGGCACATTACGGATGCAGACCCTGATCAGTGACCTGTTACAATATTCTCGCATTCAAACCCACGGTCAGTCCTTTGAAATTACAGATTGCACCCTGATTATCAAACAGACACTCGCCAATTTGAACGCGGCGATTAAAGAAACCAGCGCAGTCGTTACCTATGACGACCCCTTACCGACCCTCACAGGTGATAGTGATCAGATTGCTCGTGTATTCCAAAACCTGATCAGTAATGCCCTTAAGTTTTGCGGCGCTAACGCCCCTGACATCCATATCAGCGCCAAAGCTCAAGCGGGTGAATGGCTGTTTTCGATACAGGATAATGGGATTGGCATCGAGCCCGAATATTTTGAGCGGATCTTTATTATCTTCCAGCGTCTGCATACCCGGCGTGAGTATGAAGGCACAGGAATTGGACTCGCCATTTGTAAACGGATTGTCGAACGTCATGGGGGACGCATCTGGGTGGAATCAAAACCGGACGCTGGTACCACTTTTTACTTCACCGTTCCCAATCAAGCCGAAGTCGAGGAGTCTCTATGAACAGCCACTTGGTTAATATTCTACTGGTAGAAGACAGTCCGACCGACATCGAACTCACGATTGAGGCACTGGATTATGCCAAAGTGAGTAATAAACTTTCAGTAGTCGAAGATGGTGTGCAAGCCTTAGCTTTCTTAAGGCAAGAAGGACGCTACGCGCAGGAAAGCCGCCCTGATCTCATTCTACTGGATCTCAACCTGCCCAAGAAAAGTGGGCTTGAAGTGTTGGCTGAGATAAAAGCTGACCCCGAGCTCAGTTTTATTCCGGTGGTCGTTCTGACGACCTCTCAGGCTGATGAAGATGTTGTCAATTCTTATCGGCTGCACGCCAATTGTTATATCACCAAGCCAGTCGATTTTGAGCAGTTCCTGAAGGTTGTCCGCTCGATTGATGATTTCTGGCTGAGTATCGTGAAATTACCGAGGAAGTAAAGCCGGTGAACAAAGAAAACCTCTCGGTTCTCCTGATTGAAGATAGTCCCTCAGATGCGGACCTCTTCCAGGAAATGTTACGCGAAGCCTCTGTGGTTCGATTTGAAGTTGTGGTGGTTGAACGGCTGAGTGATGGACTGAAATATCTGTCCAATACCCAGTTTGATCTGATCCTGCTGGACTTATCACTACCGGATAGTCATGGATTGGAAACGCTGAATCGGATTCAAGCCGCTGCCGCCCATACCCCGATTATCGTTCTGACGGGTTTGGATGATGAAACGCTGGCATTAAAAGCAGTGAGTCTGGGCGCACAGGATTATCTGATCAAAGGCAATGTGGCGAGTACCCTTCTGGCCCACGCCATTCGCTACAGTATTGAACGTAAACGATTGACCAATACCCTGCATCAACATGAGCAGGAATTCAAAACACTGGTTGAAAACGTACCCGATGTGATTTCCCGTATCGACCAAGATCTACGCCGGATCTACGTCAATCCCGCTTTTGAAGCAGTCATCGGCATCCCAAGCAGCGAAATTATCGGAAAAACCTATCAGGATGTGGGCATAAAGACGGCGGCAACGACCCTATGGGAAGATACAATACGCACTGTATTTAAATCAGGTCAGCCCCAAATCATTGAGTATACAAGTCCTACAGCAAAGGGATGGCGCTACTTTCAGACGCGGCTTGTGCCAGAGTTCTCGGAAGAGGGTGTTATTTCCACC
>JACDGI010000341.1 GCA_013821665.1 Anaerolineae bacterium | reverse complement strand
CCAACGACCGTCGCAAAGTTCATGACATTCCTTGCCGATTTGCTCAATCCGCCGGGTTTGGCACGCGATACCAAGATTATCATCACCTACGATTCTGCTCGTGAACATACCATCAATGTGGATGCACAGCGCTTTGTACGTGTCTTCCAAAATTTGGTGAACAATTCGGTGGATGCGATTGAGACACAAGGCGGCAGCCAGGTCGAACTGCGCGTCGAACCAGTCGGCAATATGATCCGCTTTGTGGTGGAAGACGATGGGCCGGGTGTGCCAGAAAAGATTATTGATACGTTGTTCCAACCGTTTATTACGATGGGCAAATCCAACGGCACCGGCTTAGGTTTGGCGATTGTTGACCGCATGGTAATGGCCCACGGTGGCAAGATCCGCTACGAGACTTCACCGATGGGTGGCGCTAGATTTGTGTTTGCTATACCACAGTCATAACGTTTAAGCGTTTCTACGAAATCAAAAGAGAGGCAAACACCTCTCTTTTTTATTAGACGCGGTTTGAATTTGGTTTGAATTGACAAGCGTTATCTTCATAAATGGCCTCAAAACAGCCTGTTTTTACCTGCTCCACCTGCAAAGCAGGCTTTTTAATTGTAATGGTCTCCGCAATTGTTACCTGTTATCACCTGTTTATCAGGCCAAACCAAATTAAAAACCACCGTCTTTTTCTGAACGGTGGTTTTTACTAAACAACAGCTTTTTACCTAATTGGCACTGGCCGCTTGTTCGCTGGTGGTGAAGGTCTTCCCATCAGTGACGTAGAGTTCGTTGGCTTTCATCGGCAGATAATCCATCGTGTAGCCATTGGGCAATGACACTTCTTTCAGATCGTTTGGATTCGCTGCAAACGAGTCTAGATCTTGATCAACCACGGCGATTTGCCAATCCCCCTTCGTAGTGAGTCCGACATCGCTGGCACTCACCGGATGATTGACGTAATCTGCACCCTTGGCCTCACCTTCATCTACCTCGAATTTCGCGCCCAGTGTGAAGCGTGAAAACTTGTAATCGGGCAGATAGTATTGGAAGAAGCGCCAATTGCCCGCCAACAAAAGGGTATTGGCCGGTTTAAAGTTGGCTTTGACGGCAGCCACTTGATTTTCAAGCAACTGGTCATGTTCGCGCAAGGTACTGGAGGTCAGTAGTTTGAAGCTGTTCGCCCCAAGTGGATATGTCGGCGCAATGATGAAAACCGCTGCACCGAACAGGACAATCAGCGCAGTTGCCGTCCGCAAAACGGCAGGACGTGATTGGAACAAGCGGTAAAGCCCCTCGGCACTGATGACCACCAAAGCCGGGAAGAAAACAAAGACTAAACCTTGCTGTCCCATGTGGATGATCGAATAAAAGACGAGTGCCGGTGCAATCCACAACACAATGAACCAGACTTTGCGGCTGCGCAGCCATTGGCTGAAATGGCTTGGAATTTGTGGCAGCCAATAAAGCGCGGGTAAGGCTGCGACTGACCACGCGTACAGCGTATAAGGAATGAGCTTGTTCAAGATATTGCGCTTGAGACCAAATTCACCCGCACCATCCAAAATGGAAGTGGTGGTGAAAAAGCTGGCGGTAAATGCTGCTGAACCATCGAGATAAGCACGAATGCCACCACTGAAGGACATCAAGGGGATAAACCACGCGGCAGTCACAAGCCCACCAAGAACTAAGGCACCAACAATCCGCCAGATACCAATACGGTAACAGGCGAAGATTATCATGGGTGCGAGGAACAACAAATCCTGTTGGCGGAAGCCACCGACCAACCCCAGAAACACCACTGTCCACCATAACCAGCGTGTATGTCCCATCATAATGCGGTAGAGCAAAAACGCCGAGAACGTGACGGCGAATAGATCGAGTGTATGTGGTAGGGCAATCTCGCCATAGAACCAGAATAAGGGGCTGCTGATGAGAAACAAGCTGGCAATAATGCCTGTAATCGGGTTGAACATGGCCCGTGCCAGTGCGAAGATCGCCACGGCAGCTAACCCTGTACTCAAGACACTGATCACAATCATCGTGGCTTGCGGATTATTTAATACTCCGTTGACCGCCTGTGCAATGACGATATAAACGATATAACCGGGGAACTGTGGTGCGCCATCCATGACGTTGTAGTGCAGGATGCCGAAAGCCATGTTGACCGAGTCCCAATGGTAGAGATATTGGCTCTCGAACGGCAGACGCGTAATGATCGCCAGTAGAAAAAGTCCAAGTACAATCCAGCGCAAGTTACGTGGATTGTTAGTGTCGAGTACTGCGGTCAATCTGTGCCTCCGATAGCATTTTTCAGTGATTGTGTTTGAAGTTGTTGTTGTGCATCACGCCGGTTGAACAAACGCGGGACGATCAAGTAGACCGCGATCAGCGCGATCAGCAAGGGAATGAGGCTGGCGAAACCGGGTAAGCCAGCAATCATGGCGTAATTGCGGGCGACTTTACCCTGTGCCAGTAACGGCAAGGAGTAATCTAAAAGGGTGCTGGTATTGGTCATAGTAACGGCGGTTGTCGGTGATATGGGCACATCCGGCCACTGCTGCCCCGCGATATTCATCGCCCATACACTAAACGCCGAAACAGCGATCAGGACTCCGACCAGTATTTGTCCCCAGCGCTTATCCAACAGGCGATTGAAGGCGAAGATGATCGGTAGTGCGAAGAAAGGCAGCATCGGTATCAGATAACGTGGGCCGATGGTGAAGCCACCCCACCACATGACGCTGGATGAGTTGTAGAAGAAGAAGTAAGCCACGAACAGGGCAATCGTGATGATCGCGCCGCGGCGGTCTTTTAGTTCTTGCCACATCCAATAGAAGCCCCAGATCGCCAGCAGCAGGAAGGGCGAGGTGATGAATATGCCGCGTATCGGGCTGAATGTAAGTCCGTAAATCCGTGCCAGATTATCAAGCGAGGGTAATTGTAAGCTCAGGAATCCCGTTTCATGTTCGCTTTGCCAGTTGGTTGAATATTTATATCCGAGCGGGATAATCGTGTTGAAGGCCGCGTAATTAAAGGCCGCGAAAACGATCATCAGTGGTAGTGCGCCGAGAATCACGCGATAGAGTGCCGTGCGGTTCGGCATCCGCCACAACGCCCACAGGAAAATGATGGCGAGACCCGGCACAACTGGATATTCGGTGATGGCGGCGAAGCTAAACAATATGCCCACTACCCACAGCCAGCGCAGGTTTGCCTTTTCATAAATGACCCGCCACAAAAGATAGAAACCCGTGAACGCACCAAAACCGGCTAGTTGATGCTGGTAAAGTGCGTTGCTATACGGAAAGGCCATCGTCGCCAGACCAAACGCCAACGCCAACAGAAAGGCGTAACTATCCTTGCGGGCGAAACGAGCCGCCATCAAGAAGACAATTACACCTAAAAAGGCTGATGGAACAGCAGATGCGAAAAAAGTGATAAAGGCCAGCGCCATATACTGGTAAACGGCATCGGGGCGAATACCTTTACCGTCGGGGTTGAGCGTATCGCTCATACTCCCCAGACCTTTACCACTCGCGATGAACTTCTGGATCGGTGGCAAAGCCGCAATACCTTTGAAAACCATGTAGAAAGGCAGCGCCAGCAGTGACGGCCCCAGCGATTTATCACTATAGAAACTGCCGGTGCAATTGCCACCCAGAACATTCGTTGGATCGGCATAAAACGGACCGGGGAAGCAAGCGAGATCACCGGTATTCGTATGGTAATCGTCGATTTTGAGCGTCCCTTTATCCCCAAAGGCATAGACCATGTCGGCACGGGAGTTTGCACCCCAGTCTGCCCACTTCGGTAGAAAATAGCCGTAACAAATCAACAATAAAAGAAAGAGCGTTATCGCATAAGTGCGTCTGGAAGGCTGCACGGTCATATGGACCTCAGATCATCATGAATTGAATTGCGATTTCAGGCTACGTTGAACACCTTACACGCAAATAAACGGCATAAAGCTAATACTAAACCGATTATTGAATTTCTAATGCGTTATTCATCAACTATCGGATTTGCCGAGGTAGCGAGCCAGCAAGAGAGAGGCAAGGGCGAACGCGATCAATAAAAGTCCTGCCCAAATGGCGGCATTGATATTGCGTTCAAACTCTTTGTAGATGAGAAGTGGCATGGTCTGCGTGACACCTTGCAGACTGCCCGCGAAGAGGATTGTCGCGCCGAATTCGCCTAACGCCCGTGCCCAACTGAGCGCCAGCCCCGCGCCTAACGCCCGCGTCGAAAGCGGCAGCGTGATTTCCCAAAACAGAGTCAGGCCATCCGCACCATCCACACGACCTGCCGCCTCGATCTCTGGCTCAACCGTTTGGAAGGCCACTTGTGCGGCACGGATATAAAAAGGTGCTGCTACAAATGCTTGCGCGATAATCACAGCGGCGGTGCTGAAAGGCAAACTCAGGCCAATTGCTCCCAAAGCACCACCAAATAACCCCCTCCGTCCGAAGGCTACCAGCAAACCCAAACCGGCGACAGCAGGAGGCAGCACAATCGGTAGTTCGACTAAGACACTCATGAAGCGTTTGCCCCTGAATTGGCGGCGTGCCAGAAAATAGGCCAGTGGTGTGCCGATCAAGATGGTGAGCAGCAGCGTAATTAAGGTCGTAAACAAGCTGAGCAGAACGGCAGGCACGAGGCTGCCATCGGCCATTTCTTCCCATGCTTGCGCTTGTACCGCGCGGATGATGAGCGCCATGATAGGGATAGTTAGGAACAGCAGACCAAAAACTGCAAACAAAGTTAGCAGCATTTTGCCGGGTAGGGCATCGCTGATGGCTTGCAAAAAGGTTTTGGACGGCGTTTTAGGCAGCATAGCGGGATTTATTCATCCCCTGCGCGGGTATTAAGAACCGTTATGCTGGTGAGGTTGCCGATGTAACGCAGCCCTTGCGCATCCCCCGGAACAACTAAGCGTAATGGGCCGTGTCTGCTTTGTATGGGCTGCCCATCCTGAATGTAAGCCACGAGGATGAGTTTGTTGTCACCGCTCGGATCGAACTCGTTCCACTTAACCACGCAGCGGAAACCATCCACCGAGCGCACCATCACGCGCATCCGGTCGGGTTTTTCGGTATTTATCGCCACGTCTACACCTTCGAGGATGTCCCACAACCGCGCGCCGGTGAACGAAGCGTTTACGATACGCGCATCATTGGCATAGGATATATCCACATTAAAAGGTTGATAATGGTCGCGCAAATCATCAAGAGTCAGCGTTATGGGTTGGGCAACCGCGCCTTCTATCCGTAGCATAAACATCCTCCATAAATGTCGTTCGTCTATTAGGCTACTTTACCCTGCGAACCATTACACAGGTCTAACTGAACAAAAAAGCACCGGAATTTCCCCGGTGCTGACAATCATAACAGAACTCGTATCTGCTTACTTGCCGACGGTCGGCGCATCCCGCAGACTGAGATCAACTAAGCCGCTGACATAGCGCCCACCATGCGAGTCGCCCGGTACAATCAGGCGCAAACCATCGAGTGCTTTGCCATCCTGTTCGTAAGCGACCAGAATGTTCTGGTTGCCAAAGTCAGGGTCAATCTCACCCCAGCCGATGACAGCTTGATAACCATCACTGCCGGTCGCGACGATATACATACTCAGTTTATCGTTCTTGACATCAGCATTGAAGTTCGGCTGCGCGGCGCTCAGGATGTCCCACAGCTTCACACCTTTGAACGAGGCTTTGACCGTATCTTTACCACTGATGTAACTGACATCAACCGATTGTGAGCTGTAATTCGTCTTGACGGCATCAGAGGTCATACTCAGCGGATTAAAGATCTGTCCATCTACAGCAAGAGTTCCGTCGGTCGGCAAGGTGATGGTCGCCGATACAGCCGGAATTTTGTAAGTGATGAAATTCCACTTGACCAGAATCGCCTGTCCCTCATCCGACAGCACGTAGTCGATGAAGTCAGTGGCTAATTTGCCATCGGCAGCGTTATCAGTGGCGGCGATAGGATAACTTGCCAGTGTGTTGACCGCATCTGGAATTTGGATGGCGATCACTTTGTCCGCAATGTCGGGGGTCACATCGGACTTATAAACGAAACCTGCATCCGCCTCACCCAGCGAGACTTTGGCGGATACTTGGCGCACATTGTCTTCTTCCGAGACCACATTGGCGGTGAAAGCCGTCTTGTAGGCATCGCCATAGCTCGGATCAGCGACAAGTTTGGTGACCATCGCATCGGTATAATCGCGCACAGGGACTTTGGGCGCGGCAATAACCAGTTTGACTCCCTTATTCGCCACATCATGCAGCGTTTGGATTTTGGCTGGATTATCGGCTGGCACAATCAGAACCAGACGATTTTTGGCGAAGGTTTTTGGCTTACCCGCAATCCGTTTGCCATCGACTGCCACCTGCATTTGGGTGGCGTTGGCGCTGGCAAAAATATCGGCTGCCGCACCCTCGGTCAATTGTGTCGCCAGAGTAGACGAACTGCCGAAATTAAAGACGACATCCACGCTGCTGTGAGCAGTTTTGAAATTGTTGCCTATTTCTGTAAAAGCATCCGTTAATGATGAGGCGGCAAAAACCGTCAGGGTTTGTGTGGTTTGGGCGTTGGTGATCCCAACCACTGATAAGAGTAATAAAGCCGTTGTAAGTACAATTGCGAATATCCGGCGCGACATAACTTCTCCTTAAAACTTATACAGATGAGACTTCGATTTGCGTGATCCAGCCAAGAATGGCTTCCATTTGGGCGATTTCGAGTTCAAGTGCGAGACTGCCGGTGCTGCTGTCGCCGGGTTCACGTTGGGCGACAAGCTGTTGATATTTATATTCACAACTCATTTTTTGGCGCTGGAGAATAGGCGAAATTGATAGTTCTAGTAATCGGGCAACATATAAACGGCTCAGACATTCGACTCGTACACGACGCACGCTTGGCGAAGGTTGTGCTTCATCCAGCCACGCTTGCAGTTGCGCTTGACCGGATGGCGTGATGTGGTAAATGGTGCGCGGTGGCGCGTCAGGCGATAAAGCTTCTTCACCGCTAATGAACGCCTGTTCGTTGAGCCGTTTGAGCACCGCGTAAAGCTGGCTGGTACTAAGCTTCCACACACGTCCCAAAGCGCTAGGGTTTTGAAATGTCTCTAGCAGTTGGTAGCCATGCTGTGGGGCTGACATCAATAATCCAAGCAAGGTTTCGTCAGGTGTGGGTAGACTCATAGGTGGCTATTCTAGCGTGGAATAGGGTGCTGTGCGAATCCGTTTGTCGGTAGGTGCTACATGTAATAGAATCGGGTATACTCATTACAGAATCATTACGCAAAGATGGGTATCGGAAAATGACAATTCTGGTAGTGGATGATGATTATCTGAGCCGCGAACTGTTACAGGCACATATGGAAAATGCCAATTACAATGTCATCTTGGCGAATAGCGGCACCAAAGCCTTAGAGATAGCCGCAGCACAGCAGCCCGACATTATCCTGATGGATGTCAATATGCCGGGGCTGAGTGGTTATTCGACTTGTAGCAAACTGAAGACCACGCCAATGACCAGTCATATTCCAGTGTTGCTTATGACCGCGATGGATGATGATGAAAACATCGCACTGGCGACCGAGTCCGGTGCTGACGGATTTGTTTCCAAGCCATTTGATATTCCCCGTATGTTCGAACAAATCAAACGGTTGATCGGGCGTTGAAGGTTCGGCATTGAGCCTGACCTCGTTCGATAACCCGACGATTACCCACCGACTCAAACATTAGACTGGCACAGAGGGTTAGTTATTGGTACAAAAAGTCCTACGAATCAAAATTAGGGCGGCAGGATGACACTGGGTAGAAGGCCAACCAATCGGCGTGGGCGAGATGGATTACCAGCTTGGTTAATATTTCTGGTGGGTATTGCGCTGGTTTTTGGCATCTATTATGTGTGGTTGGGTATCCAGAGCTTCCTGAGGAGTGGTGGTCGCGGCATCCTTGAATCGACCCAAAGCGCCTCGATTGTTTCAACGGCCACCGCCGCTTTTATCGAGACCGGTATCCCGACAGTCAAGCCGACTACAACCCCATTTCCACCTTGTGAACCGTTTATTGTCATTGTCCCGAATGCGCGGGTACGTGCTGCTGCCAGTGATTCGGGCGCGGTTCTAACCTCGTTTTTTATGAATGATACCGTGTGTGTCGAGGGTCGTGCTGCCCCTGATAGCGAGTGGTATATCATCGACTGGAAGCCGGAAACGCGGCGGGTTGATATTGCCTACATGCACGAGAGTGTCATCGAAGCCAAGAACCCGACTCCCACAGTCACCAATACGCAGAAACCGCCTCCGAGCGTCACACCTGCGCCAACCTTTACGCCATCACGTACACCGAAAGTCTCGGCAACGCCAACTGCTACCCGTACACTTGTGCCGACGATTACACTCACGCCGACACCAGCGGCCACCAGCAAAAATAACTAGCGTAGACTTAGGCGTAATTCCATAGCGCGTGTGACCCATTGTCGTGGGTGCATTTG
>JACDGI010000340.1 GCA_013821665.1 Anaerolineae bacterium | reverse complement strand
ACTTCAGGGTCATCATCCACAGCCATAATATAGGTCATTCTTCGTTTCCTCCTCGCTTAACCGGCAGCAAAACCAAAAACCGTGCTCCCTCTCCCGGTGTACTCTTGACAGAAATACTGCCGCCAGCCCGCTCAGTTGTTTGGCGACAAATATGTAATCCCAGTCCAGTCCCCTCACCGGGGGGTTTGGTCGTAAAAAACGGCTTAAACACACTTTGAATAATCTTTTCGGGTATTCCCGGCCCGTTATCCCAAACCTTTACCTCTAAAGTATCCGCGTTGGGTGTATACGATGCCGAAATTCCCAAACGGGCATCATCACAACCAATCAATGCATCATGTGCATTAAGCAGCAAATTGAGCCAAATATCATCGAGCTGCCCCTGAACTGCCCAGACTGGCGGCAATGGCTCATCCGGCAATTCCGCCACAATCTGAATATGGTCGCGCTCAATATGCGCCTTAACCAATGACAGTACGCCTTGGATCGTCTCAACAACATCAATGCGCTCAGGGGGTGATTCAGGGTCATTAGGCCGCGAAATCGCCAGCAAACGGTGTGCTACCCCCGATGCCCGTTTCCCCGCACGATGAATTGCTTGCAATGACTTGTAATTTTGGGAGTCCGGTTTTTCATCAAGGAGCATCATCTCTGAGTCTACCATGATTGTCGTCAACGGATTATTGATTTGGTGAGCCACAGCCGCAGCTAACTCGCCCATTGCCGACAAACGCGCGGTTTGAACCAGTCGCTCCTGCGTGTCTTTCAGTTCAGTAAAGCTGCGCTCCAAATCATGCAGCAAATAAGAATTGGACAGCGCAGTGGAAGCCTGTGCCACAACTGCCCTTCCCACATTAATATCGCGTTCGTTCAAAATACGTCCACGCCGGGAGTCAGCAAATACCACAATGCCCTGCGGTTGCCCTCGCTGAACGAGCGGAATGCCTACCGCAGAACGACAATGGGTTGCCTCAAAAAACTGCCGGATACCATTTGTCATCTTGGACGCATCACTCTGCCGGGAAATAACGGTCTGTGTCTTAATGCTCTCGGCAAGATCAGTGCTGCGAAACAAATCAATATAGGGCTGTGGAGCGGCTGACCATATCCCCATTCCCACAGCGACCTGTGTCACGAGTGAATGACGGTCGGGTGTAAGCAGAGAAACCTCACACCAATCTGCACCAGTAAGTTGATTGGCATTTTCAAGAACGCGGAACATACCTTGTGGTTTAGAAAGGTTACTCTGGCTGGAGAGCATAGCCAGCACTTCGAGTGTCATCAACTGAATCCGCTGGAGAGTTTCTTGTGTCGGTACTTCTAGTGGAGGGTGTACATAAGAAAACTGGATAATCCCTAAAACCTGTTCGCCGCCCACAATTGGTACGATTTGGATTGTGTCCACACCGTTGCGATCCAAAAATTCAATTTCACCCTCAGGCGTTGAGGCATCGCGACGTGTTATAACCGGGAACGTACTTTTTTCCAGTGCATATTGAACAACTAATCGTTTAGACAAATCAATAACTGGCCCGTGTCCCGAATTCCAAACCGTATGAAAACAACGTGCCGATGTTCGGAGCTGATTACTCGTTTTGTCCCATTCATAAACAGCCGCAAAATTGACATTCACGACTCGAATCAACTGCTCGCAAATATTAGTCAGCGTTTTTTCAAGAGAGAGTGACGAATTAAGAACTTGGCTCGCCTCCACTAATGTCTGCAACTCACGCGTATGTTCAACGGTCTCTTCATGGACACGCGCGTTCTCAATTGCGATTGCTGCAAATGCTGCCAAATTCATCAGCAAATCTTGGTGCCGTGGATGAAAAACCTCTTCAGTCGTTTTATTATTCACACCTAAAACGCCAATGCACATGCCCTCATAATTAATGGGAACGTACAGCAGCGCATTAACCAAATATTCGGTTTTTACTTTTTGCGGCCCTTGTGCCCCAATCAAAACCGGCTTGCCTGTGCCAAATACCTGACCTGCCAAGCTATCTTCCGTCTTTACTCGAAAATTGCGGGCGACCTCAACATCAATACCGACCTTGGCCCGTAAATAAAGTTGTCCACCCTCATCATCAGGCAGCAATATCATGCCTTCTTCGGCGTTCGTTAACCGCCGTGCGGCCTCAACAACACGGTTCAACACCTCACCAAGATCCAACACTTCCGTCAACGACTTGCTCAGTGCAAACAAAGTTTGCAATTTGTCTGCCGAGTTGGATGTGACGTCTGGCATTTCATCCAGTACGGGCAGTGGCGCGGGTGACGTAGGTGCTGGACTTTCGGCGAGTGTCTTCGTATTCGGTTTTTTCTCAGGTAATACAGGTGGCGGAGCAGCAACTTCTACACCTAACACCAACATTACCGTCTGGCGAATCATGCTATCGCTCGGTACAACCACCGAAACGTTAGGTGGAAGGCCTTTATCATCCATCAATGCCGGATCGTTAGCCAAACCAACAATCGGTATCGCATGGTTCAATTGAGATAACTTCACAAGTGTCGATATGCCATCCCGATGGTTAGCCAGCAATGCGTCAACCACCACCGCGTCAAAATCACCATTCTCAAGCGCGTATAGTCCGTCAATATGACTGTAGCCAATTTGTAGCGTCAGACTTTGATGAGTAAGCGCATCACGCACAGTTCGGATTAATCCATAATCGCTCGCTACAATAAGAATGCGTTTCGTATTCTGATTCATATTTTAGTTTGTACTCACTCCGGTTTAGCCAACCGTTGACGACGTTTAGCGAGATCATCCTCAACTGGCTCAGGACGAGTTTCGGGCGTTTCAGGGGCAGCCTCAGTGCGCGAAGCAATCTGATCACGCAGTTCCAGCACCTTATCACGCATATCTTGCAACACGCCGGACACTTTTTCTTCCCCACCTTCCGCTGTGGACGAATCGGTCTGCTTGGGTGTTGCAGCTTCGACTGCGGCCTCCAAAGTATTCACATGGTAAATTAACTCCTGCGTGACGCGCTCATGTGCCGCCAAATCAGACTGCACCATCGTCAGCCGTTCTTGAGTACGCTGCATCTGTTCAACAGCGTAATGGGCTTTGGCCTCATCGCCATCTTTGACAGCCGCATCCGCTTGCTCGTCCCAATCAACAACCTCCGACTGCAATGATTGGATTTGCTTTTGCAGCTCGTCCTCGAATGCCAGCGTTTCAGTTATCCGTTGCCGCAATTGGGTGATTTGTTGATGACCTTCTTGAATAGAAGAAGGCTTAGTACCACTTGGACTCACCAATTTATTGCGTCGGCTGTCACCAGTCAAAGCATCGTTGAGTGTGGCTTTTACAAGTACATTGAGTTTTTTGAGTAAATCTTCCATAAATACATTTTACTGTTTTCATAACTTCTAGCGCAACAGGCTAAAAGTTAATGTTTGGGGCAGATTCCATCCCAGGTCAGTTCATATACCGTCATATTCGGCCCGCCAGCTTGGATTGCAGCTTGTCCGCCAGTCGTAAAAACCGGACACAAGTGTGAATCGTTGACATCATCACCCGGAACTTGATCAGGGAATGCCATCAAATAGCGGGCATTCTTTTGTTGAAGCCACTGCCACAATGAATTTTCATCGAGTATGAACGGGATAATTTCAGGGCTGACCAACCCTGCTAAATCCAACATCGGGCGCGGAGCAAAATACCCTACCGCCCCAATATCATGGATAGTTAACATCTGGTCAGTCGGAATATTGTCCTTGATCCAATGGGCTGAAGCCACCATCTCTTGATCAATAATGCTCACATCCCGACCATAAACCGTTGCACCTTGAAAAAAGAAAAAGGTCAGCGCCAACAAGGTCGAAATCGCCAATGAACGTGTCAACACCCGCCCAGTCACAGACTTACGAGCAGCGCTAACAAGCTGGAATGTGCCAACAACACCAATCACAATGAAGGCTGGCAGTGCTGGAATCACATACCGTCCATGTTGATAGTAAGCTGGCAGTTTTGCCGCATACAATGCGATCAGCCCCACACTCCACAATACCGGAACAATCAACAATAACGTCCTTCTGTCTTGGCGCAGCTTCCGTAATTGTTCGATCACAAAAAAGATCACACCCGGCACGAAAAACAATTGGACACCCGCCACCAACGGCAGCACCATCTTGCCGATGCGTATCGGAAAACTGTCGAGCAGCAGTGGAGCATTTTCGGCTTGTTTCGCGGCGGCTGTATCCGGCAGCAAACCACCTGTTAAATGGAGATTAAGAGCCAAATACGGACTGATCGCGATTAAAAATGCAATTGCTGCTCCGAACCCCCATATCATGAAAGTGCGCCACGACTTTTGCGGTTGTACCAGAAAACTCACCAGACCAATTAATCCCGCCAGCGCCACACCTTCTGGACGGGTAATCGTTGCTAAGGCTGTAACCAATCCAAACACAGCGCCTCGCAACGCTACATCCTTGAACTGTGTTGATCTTGCGTCGAGTTCACGCCAACCCAGTGCGAGCAGCGCCAGCGTCCACATGCTGAACAACATCGTTTCCATGCCAGATGCCGCTGCCCACACCAGATGCCACGCAAAAATGACCGCTAACCCACCATATAGACGGATATTGGCTTGAGTCGGCAGCAGTCGTTCGCACATCCGCCCACCGAGCATTCCAGCAACCCACAACGAAGCAATCCCCAGTCCATATGTCCATAACTTGAACGAAATATAGAGCTTATAGCCAATCGCCAATAAAACCGTATACATCGGTGAGGTCGATGCGGCACTCGGCACACCCGGGACAAATGCCCACATACCGGTCTGCGCCAAGTTACGCCCATACACTTGATGAATCCAACTGTCATCCAGCGGGAAGCCACCGTTTGCGGTCACCACATACAAAGCCACAGCGAACACCGCTGCCACCAACAGAATAAGATCGCTCCGTTGGAATCGGTTAGTAACGAATTTCATAAAGTCTCGCATTCGGCACATTCATTTGCATAGGAATAAGAAAATCGGGTGGCGTACTGAGGATCGCATCCATATTCTCAGGGATCGCATTTGATTCGTGACCATCCGCGCTGATACCCTCGATCACCAGATACTTCACGTTGTACTTCCGCGCAATATCAATGATCACATCCGGCGACTCATTCGGCAGTACCACGCCCCCCAAACCGGTGAAGTAATAGAGTTGCGCCGGATCATTAATCATCACCCGCGCATCGACTGGCAGTTGTTCATGCAGCGCACTATATAATGGAGAACCACCTTGTACGCCTACGCGGTTCGGCAAGCCAATCATGATGCTTAACAGGATCGCCATCGCCACCAAACCAAACGAAAACACCAATTTTGCCGAGCGCGCATTCCAACGTCTGCGTTTCCGCGCGATCCAATCCACCACATCATCCAGTCCCAGCACACCGAGCGCTGACCAAAACGGAATCAACGCTGCTGCCGAGTGCAGCAATCCACCGCGATACCCCGGAAATGGAAATACCAGTGTCATTGCCAGATGCAGCCCCACCACATAAATCCAAAAGGGCTGTAGGAAATCAACCCGCCGTCTATGCCATAACCCTACTAACATCAATGGAGTCATAATCACCATACCCTCGACAGCCACAAACGTGCCGAGGTTATTGGTGAACGCCAACCACCGTGAACTGACAAAATCACCGATTCCGTTTGCAAACAACGTCGCAGGTGTGGCGAGCGGCGGATAATTAAACAAATCGTCGTAGCTCTTGAACCAGATCGTCTGCGTGCCGCCGAATGGCATCGGCGTTCCAATAACATTCAAATTACGCATGAACCACGGCAGCATGACCAACACATAACCGATGGTCAGCACCACGCCTTGAAGTGCTAACCGCCCAAAGCCCATTCGTTTGTCTAAGCGATTGAACAAAAATGACCACACAATCGTTGCCCAGCCGACAATGAGTAATAGCACACCATCTGCCCGCGTCAGATGTGCCAATCCCGCACAGGCACCGCCCAATACTGCATAGATTAATGAGCGCTGTGGTTTAGTTTCTACTCGGTTAGATAAACCCAAAAACACCAGACTCAACGACCCCGCTAGCGCATACGGCGCAAATGTATCAATCGCGCCCCAGAAGCGCACGAAGAAGCCACTGAAAAGTGTTACTAATCCGGCCACCCACATGTGACGGCGAGTGCCACCCAAATACGCCCCGCACCAGAATCCGACCAGCACCACACCGGCGAAAATCAGCGAGAAAAATAACTGTGCCGCCGCATAACTATTGGGTGCGTTCAATAACCACATACCCGCTGCCGCACTCAATGAAGTGAGGGGCATCCAATACAAATGTGATGGTGCAGGCAGTTGGTTAGTCGCCCCGATATACGTCCAATAATAGGTATCGGTCAGCCCCTGCCCTGTCACCAATCGATCCGCCGCATTCAGGTGATAAAACACATCGGTATAACCCGGCCCAGCCACAAAATAGCGCGTAATCAAAAACGCACCGAGCAAGGCTACCAGCACCATAATAAAACGTTCGCGGTTAGAGACAGTCACATCGAACTCTCAGTTGAACGAAGTTGCGGCGCATTATTCCACCACAGTTGGCGCGTCCACCACAATAGAAAGAAGATAATAAACGGCAGTGGTAAATAAATACTCGGATGTTCGAAATGTTTGTCAACCGTCAGCAAGAAATGAACCCACGGCACAATCAGCAGCACCAACAGCCACAGCGTCACCCACAAATTGCCACGCCGCCGGTTACGTTGAACGAACATCGCGAAGTAAAACATCAAAGGAATAATAAACACCACATAATGCGGGGTAGCCGTGCGTGGCGCAATCAAGTGTGTCACTGTCAATGTCATCACTGCCGCCCACATGAATTGGTTTGGATGTCCTTGCAGCACCCAATACCACGTCACCAACATTGACAAGCCAATCAGGCCACTGACGAGCAGTTCCGCCCAACTTCCCAGATGCAAATAGTAGCTGGTGATAATCCACACCGGTGAGCCGAGCGCGGTATACGATGTATATTGTCCCAACTGCCCCAACCAATCGTGCAACCACGATGGTTGCAACACAAACGAGATTGCCAACAACACTAGCATCGATACGCCAAAGGTGATAATGAACTTCCAACGGCGATAACGCAGCGCCCACAGCAGGAAAAACGGCACAATTAAAAAACCCATTTGTGGTTTAACCGTGGAAATTGCTAGCGCTAGTCCTGCCAAAACACTGCGTTCTTTGATGAGTCCCCACAACGCGATTAATTCAAAGAAATAAACCAGTACCCCCACCTGCCCCAGAATCAATCCGCGTGCCGAGTAATAAAACAGCAGCACCCAGATACATAAAATGCCCAGTAACCATGACGCGATCCGCCAGCGATAGAGATCGAGCAAGAAAAAAAGTGAACCAATCAAAAACGCTGCCAGCAGCACCATCCAAATAGCCGATGCCCACGCATAATCCATATACACCAGCGGCCAAACCAGCACCGCCGTATACATCGGATAAGCAAAATAGCCCGGATCTTCTCCGGCTTGAACCGGTCGACCGTAAATCCGCTTCTGGATATTCAAGCTGGCTTGGTCACTATAAGGGTTCAGATGGTCAATCCAAAATGAGCGTGCCCCTTCCCACCGTGACATAAAATCATTATGACCGGGGAAAGGTTCGGTCAACATATTGTGGGTCACAACAACCGCGCCCACAAAAAACACACTCGCAATCAAAACCAGAATGATTGATCGGTACGGGCTGCGTGCCACACTAATCCTCAGATCACTTGATAAATGACAATACTGTTTGAGGTAAATACAGGTTTGAGATAATCAGCGTCCGCTGGATTCCATGTCCCCAACTGACGCGCACTCTCATCGTACCAGACATATCGTGCGTGGGTTTCCTTAAGAAAATCGCGCCGCCAGTCATCCCCGGTAGATGCGTCGTAAAATTGCTTAATTTCCTTCATCTTGTCAGCGAAGTGCGCCGTCTCAATCCAGTGACCGATAAAGACACGCAATCCGGTTTCGGCCACCACTCGGCCACCGCTTCCCTTACCACTTGGGTCGAACGTCGTCACCACCAGATCATTTATTGCCGCATTCGCTCTCAGCCATGCGAAGCCTTGCACCTCATCTGGTTGATAAAACGCGCTCAGACTCTTTTCGGGTTTTGACAATCCCACCACGTTCGCCGCGATAATCGCCACCAGCGCAATCGCTGCCACCGCGAAATAAATAATCGTCACCAATGGACGGCGCTTTATCTTAAAGCGTGGCAAAATAGCTCGTGACCATCCAAAAGCAGCCATAACAGCCAATGGTGTTTGCACACCCAACAAATAACGCCGCTGAGTGGAGAACGGTGCATACAGCAGCATCGCCACCAAAGCCACCCATAAAATGGGCATCCACCACCGGTCATCTGCGGTCTCACCCATAAAACGCTTGGCCCCAAACCCGATTGGGATCAAAAACGGCAAATAGCCCAGCACATAATAAGTCACTTCTGGCGATAGCGTGGTATTC
>JACDGI010000339.1 GCA_013821665.1 Anaerolineae bacterium | reverse complement strand
GTATTACAGTGGCAGTGCCAAAAGCAATGGCATTCATACGCGCATCGGCATGGCGACCTCGACCGATGGCATCACATGGACGAAGTATGATGATCCGGCTACCACCGATAAACTATATGCCGAGAGTGATCCGATTCTCGATACCGGTGATCCGCAAATCTTCGTTGGACAGCCGATGGTGCAGCAAACGCCGGAAGGTTGGACGATGATCTACCGTGTGGTCACGTCACCGGGCAAGATGTATTTGGGCACGACCACCAGTAAAGATGGCGTTCATTGGACGTATGAGCCGAAAAGCATCATCTGGGTACCCAAAAATATTCCTGACTCGGTTGGCTTTTGGTACACGGCTTTTGTCTACCACGATGATACCGATTATCTTTATATCGAGAATGGCATCGGTCAGCACACCCAGATTTACGCCGCGACCCACATAAGGTAGTTTGACCGGATCATAATTGGACGGAGGCACAGCATCATGATGCGAAAATTAATGAGTACCCTATTGTTGATTCTGTGTCTCACTTCGATTGCTTTGGCACAAGACATTCCAGCCGTTCAGAATGAGTCTGCACAAGCCGCATGGCGCGAGGACTTGCGTGAGCTGTACGAAAAGATGCAAACCAAGCATCCGAAGCTGTTCTGGCGCACACCCCAAGCCGATTTCCAAAAGTTGGTCACTGAATTAGATAAGGACATCCCCACCCTCACCGACGATCAAATCAAAGTCAAGCTGATGCAAATCGTCGCGCTGGTAGATGGACATACCCAAATCGGCATTTTCCAACCTGCGCTCAATTTTCATATGTACGGACTGCGGCTTTACATGTTTAGTGATGGTATTTATGTGGTGGATGCGCAGCCGCCTTATCAAGAAGCCATTGGCAAGAAGTTGGTGGCGGTTGGCAGCACTGATGTGGACACCGTCTATAAGGAAGTGTCAACCGTTGCGCAGCACGACAACGACAACATGCTCAAATTGACGACCCTCTTTTATATGGTGGTTCCTGAAGTGCTGCACGCAATGGGCATCACCAGCGATGTTAATCAACCGGATTTTGTGGTGGAGGACGCGGCAGGTCAGCGCACAACGATTGAACCAACGCCGCTCAGCTTGGATGAGTATCTCAAGTGGGGCAACGGTAACTTCATCACGCTGCCGCCCAATCCGAATGTACTGTATCTTCAGCATCAATATGATGAGGCTTTCTGGTACAGCTATCTTGCCGATTCAAAGACCCTTTACATCCAATATAATGAAGTGACCCGCGCGAACGCCTCTGGTAAAACCATGCAGCAGTTCGCGGATGAACTGGCAGCCTTCGTTAAAACGGCATCTATCGAGCGCACGATTGTCGATGTACGGCACAACACCGGCGGCGATAATCACTTTTATCCGCCACTGCTCAATTTCCTCGAACAAAACGATCTTGGCAAGCTCTATGTGCTGATCGGACGCATGACACTTTCGGCTGCGGTTAATTTTTGAACCGAGTTGGAGCAATCCCTACATCCTATTTTTGTGGGCGAAGCGACCGGAGAACCACCTAACTTATATGCGGATGCGCGTCCCATCACCTTGACCTACAGCACCATTCAAGTTGACGTGTCCTCACACTATATTCAAAAAAGCACAGCCGATGACACGCGCCTCGCCATCGAGCCGTCGATTTCAATCCCATTGTCATCATACGATTATTTTAATGGGCACGATCTGGCACTCGAAGCAGTCTTAACAAATGTCCAAAATTAAATGTGGCACGGCACATATAACAATTGTGAAACAATCTGTTTACCTTTGATATGTGACAACGAATCCCTGCTAATGGTTTGAATCCTTAGTTTATAGACGAGTCTCTCTATTCATCTCAATGTGGGTTTATGCAAACCTCAATGGAGTTTATATCCCTACTTATCCCAAATTAATCCCAAATCAGTCATTATTTTTCCAGCTTGGGTAGAATATATCCCAAGTTTAAAAAATGACGACTTTCACAAGTGAGATGGTTCATGGCGCAGTTTGGGAAATGAAGAGTTTGTGTTATCGGTGTCACGCTTCACCTAAAACAAACCGTTTTATCCCAAAAAGCCTACCTACTGAAGATGTGACTCGTTAGCAATTCAGTTCTTTACAAAGTGCTGATTGTTAAGGTTTCTGGGTAGATTTTATCCCAACCTTAAAAAATGCCGTTTTTTAACATTTTGAGTCAGGATTCAGTTGAGTGAATCCGAGTCTTCATGTATACTCACTTTTACGATTAACCACCAAGACAGAGTCAATTCCCACACCCATCTGTTGGGGCATGGTATTCATGCCCCGGTGGTCAATAACCCTATATACCAGTCGCATATAACCGGCGTTGAGCGGGTTTATTCCCGATCATATTAATGTTGCTAAATGCCGGTTTTACAACGGGGTTCTACGGACTGTAGATGCCATAGACAGTCACGCAGAATCGCTACCGAAATATTGAGGACATGTATTGTGAATCCGCAGGAAGCTTGGAATATTGCTTTTAGCCAATTGGAGATCCAGCTTGACCGCGCCAGCTTTGAAACATGGCTGCGGGGAGCTGTCTTTTTAGGCTGCACCGAGGATGGTTCTTACCGCGTCGGTGTCGCCAATACTTATGCCCGTGACATGCTCCAGCATCGTCTCTATCGCGAAATTCGTCGTGTCTTAGGCGATGTGCTGGGTGATCGCGTCGAACTGTCCTTTGAAGTCAATAAACTTGAGACGGTTTCTGCCACGGATGATGAACTGCCGTTGTTCCGTTTGCTCAATCGCCAGCCGGAAGCGCCAGCCAACGAAGTTAGCGCACCCATTTACCAGCAGGTCAGCCGTCCGCAGCGCCCGGATTTGCCAGAAAGCGAACTGAACCCGCGCTTCACCTTTGACCGTTTCGTCAATAATCAAGCCAACCGCATGACCTACGAGGCGGCACAGGCTGTCGCCGAGCATCCCGCGACCCAATACAATCCCTTTTTTGTTTATGGCGGCGTGGGGCTAGGAAAAACGCATCTGCTCCAGTCGATTGCTCATGCTTGCCGCGAGCGTCATTTGCGTGTCATCTATATTCCGTCGGAAGTCTTTACCAACGATTTAGTGGATGCCATTCGCCAGCGGACGACCGCTATGTTCCGCGAGAAATATCGCTCGGCGGATGTACTGCTGGTCGATGATATTCAGTTCATTGCCGGTAAGGAAAGCACACAGGAAGAATTCTTCCACACCTTCAACGCGCTCTACACCTATAACAAGCAGGTTGTATTAGCTTCCGACCGTCCACCGACGGATTTGCATACGCTGGAAGATCGTCTGCGTTCACGTTTCGCGGGTGGCCTCGTGATGGATTTGCAGCCGCCGGAATATGAAACGCGCGTGGCGATTGTCAAGATGTGGGCGCAGGAACGCAACATCGAACTGCCGCTCAACGTGGCCGAGATGATTGCCGAAAAAGCCCGCGCCAACATCCGCGAGATGGAAGGGGTCTTCAATCAGTTGGCCGCCACCACCCATCTATCGCGCCGTCCGGTGACGATTGAAATGACCGAAAACGCACTGGTAGGCTATCGCCGTCCACGTCATCACCAGTTGACGATGGCTCGCGTATTGACGGCTACGGCGGAGTATTATCATTTCGCGGTGTCGGATCTGGTTGGTCTGCGCCGCACGGCTCGCCTCAACCAAGCACGGCAGATTGCCATGTATATCGCGCGAGAAGTGACGATGGCTTCATTGCCCCAAATTGGCGATGCCTTTGGTGGGCGCACGCACAGCACCGTCTTGCACTCCTGCAATAAGGTGGCACACGACTTGCCGCTCGATGATATGCTGCGTACCGATGTGGCCGCTATTCAGGCCATGCTGCTCGGTCAGGATTAAGCCCTTAATCATTTGCAATCTGTAGGGGTTTGCCGTCGGCAAACCCTTTTTTATAGCGGCACACGCCATGCATCGGCGGGTGGCGTGGTGAGTATGTCCACCCGACCAATCAAGGTCATCATACCGATCATAGCTGTCCACAGGCTCATCCGTGCCATATAACTTCCGGGATAAGGTACATCCTCCGACAGCCACCACATGATATTCCCGAACATGCAAGCAGCTAGATTGTTAGCGATCAACCCGATGGGCAAATCGGCATACTGCGGCGCATCACGAAAGGTGAGCATCACCTGCTCCACAATGTAATTCTGGAACCGCCGTTGGATGAAGGCGCTGGTCGATCCCGTGAATAACTTTTTGAAGAGCGTCCGGTCTTTCTCCAAAAATTCAAATAGGATCAGGCTAGGTGGTGGCTGCCGCAGATCCATCAACTGTTCAACCGAAACCACTTGCATGAGCGCTTGCATCTCCTGATAAATCGTTTCGAGTACATCCGCCAGCAGTTCTTCTTTGGTGCCGTAATGTCGGTAAAAAGTTACACGGGCTGTATCCGCCCGATCCGTAATTGCCTGTATCTCGATGTCTTCAAACGGCTGTTCGCGTAACAAAGACAGCAGGGCATCTTGCAGCATTTGTCTTGTTTTGATCGTTCGCCTGTCCATTTGTGTACACCTGTCAATTATGTAACGCGCGACCCCGAAATCCTACTTGCTTGTAAAACACAATGTCATGTATTGTGTGACCGTGTCGAGTTTAAAACAAGGGTAATGAATATGATCACAAAAACCGCAAACGCATCCGAATCGAAGCTCCGTCAGCCGCCTACCGCACCGGGGCTGCCGCTGATCGGCAATGCGATTCGCTTTATGACTTCTAAGGGTCTGCCCCTTGAGTTCATGAACGAAGCAGCCGCCCGTTATGGCGACATCGTTCGGTTCAAAGTTGGTAATCAGTCTATCTACTTGGTTTCCGCACCTGATTTGGTACACGAGATTTTAGTCAAGCGCGTCAATGAGTTTCACAAAGCGCCCATCGGTTTAGAAACTTCCAAAGGACTCGGACGCTTTTTAGGCACAGGCATCCTTACTGCCGACCACGAAGAATGGCGGCCTCAGCGCAAACTTATCCAGCCATTGATGCACACCCAGCACATCGCGAGTTATGCCGACACGATGGCACACTTTGGTCAGAAGCTGGTTGACCTGTGGGGCGATAGTGCAGTGCGCGATATTCACGCCGATATGATGCAGGTCACCATGTGGATTATCGCCGAAACCATGTTTGGTGCCGATGTGACCCATACCCCGGCGCTGGCGGCAGCGGATCACGACGCACAAGCGATTACGGTCGCGGATGTCCAGTCGCCGCTGCCCGGCTTTATGACGCATGGGCGAGATCGCCAAGCGGTTGAAGTCAAAAAGGTGCTGACCGATGTGGTGCAGCGTTTCATGGATGAACGCCGTGCGCAGGGCAACCAAGACCGGAGCGATTTACTGTCGCTGTTGATGGAAACCCGCGATGAAGATGGCAATCCAGTTTCAGATGAATATGTGCGGAATAATATTCTGACCTTGTTCTTGGCGGGACACGAAACCACTGCCAACACCCTGACGTGGGTCTTTCGTTATCTCGACCAAAACCCGGACATGTTGGCTAAACTTCAGCAGGAAGTGGACGGCGTTTTGGCAGGGCGACTGCCTACTTTCAGCGATTTGCCCAGCTTACCCTACACCTTGATGGTCATCAAAGAAACCATGCGCATCGAGCCGACCGTCGCCACTTTCCCGCGCTTCATTGGTGTGGATACCGCCGTTGGTGATTATCGCCTCGAAGCCAACAGTGTCATCTTTATTTCGCCTTATGTGCTGCATCATGATCCGCGTTTCTGGTCACAGCCGGAGAAGTTTGACCCTGAACATTTCAGTGCCGAGAACGAACCCAACATTCCCAAGTACGCTTATCTGCCCTTCGGTGGTGGCCCGCGCGTGTGCATCGGCAACCACTTCGCCCTGATGGAAGCGCAGATTTTGCTGGCGGTGATAGTCAGCCGCTATAGCCTCCATCTTGCTGCGGATAAAGTTGTCGAGCCAGTTCGCTTGATCACTTCCTCGCCTGAAGGTGGTTTGCCCATGCGCCTCGAACGCCGCCATAGCTGATCTTAAGTCCAGTAGGTCTTGTTTATCTTGAGGCATATGTATGTATGCCTCATTTTGATTCTGGGTAGATAGCAATTCACTGAGCACCATTACTTAAGTCAGAATTTATGTAACATTGAGACGTGTCGCCCGTTGTATAGATATCGCACATCAATACAGGATCTATGCTGTAGGAGCTTAACCGTATGAAATCCCTATCGAAATTTACAATTCTATCCGTTTTATGCCTATCCTTGGTGGTGGCTGCATTCGGTGTACTGCCCGGATTGGCGCAGGATAGCGCAACACAAACGCCTCAGAGCATAACCATCATCACCGGTGCGGTACATTTTGGGGTCGATGGCAGCATTATCGTCGCTGGAATTACAATTGCACCCGCCGGAGCCTTTAATCCTTCGATCCTGCACGAAGGCGATTTGGTGGTGATTACGGGTGTGATGCTCAATGCAACCACCTTACAAGCCACCGAGTTTGAATTCTTTGATGACAGCCAGCCGCCGGAATCGACACCGGAAGCTACGCTCGAAGCCACGGCTGAAATCACGCCCGAAGCCACGCTTGAAGCCACGGCTGAAATCACACCAGAGGCGACACTTGAATCAACACCGGAAGCGACTGTTGAACCAACCGAGGTAGCGGGTGGATGCAACCAACCTAATCAACCAGTCGCTATGAAAATCGCGGCGACTTTCAACGTCAGCTATGACGAAGTGATGGCATTGCATTGTGCTGGCAACGGCTTTGGTGAAATCGTCCGCGCTTATGCTTTAGCCGCCGCTGGAACCGATGGCTCGACCGCCGCTGATTACCTTGCCCGTCACAAAGCTGGCGAAGGTTGGGGCAAAATCATGAAGAATAGTGGCGTGAAACCTTCTGATCTGGCACCCGGTCGCTTGCTCAAGAACACTGGCGACGACAGCCTGACCGCCACACCTGCGGCCAACACAACCAAACCCGGTCATGGTAACGGCAATGGTAATGGTGGGAATGGCAACGGACATGGCAATGGCAATGGTAACGGCGGCAACGGACATGGCAACGGTGGTGGCAACGGTCACGGACACGGTGGCTAACCTATAACCGCCTAAAAAGATAAGTCTCAAGCGTCAATCATTTCGGTTGGCGCTTTGATTTTACTGCCTGTTGTTTCTGCCTACCTATCCACGCATTGCCAATCTTCAGATGATTCGGAAAATGCAGAGACTGAATCAGTTGGGAAAGCGTCTGACGGCGGACTTGAGAGAGAAAAGTGCCGAAACTGCGGAAGATTCTGCAATTTCTTCAGATTCAGAAGTGCAGTTTATGGCGGCGGTGTCGTCGTGGGCGATACAGATGCAACTCTCGTTTTATGTCGGTAATGTCAGAAATGATGCGCTATTGGCAGTAATCGTTGCCATGAATGCCATTGGTTTGAGGGAGAATTGGCGGCAGTGGCGGCGGCATCCCAGTGCCAATTGAGTTTGGATGCCAACGAGGAAATCGTTGAAAATGTTGCAACTATTGAAAATGTTGCAATTGTGACAGGTCAGTCAAGGGTTCTAGAGCGCACAACAAGCGGAAAAAGCAGCACAGGCGGCAAATGCAAAATGGGATTTTGTGCTGAATGTGCGTGTATGGTTGTTAAGGTGCAAAGATACCCCTAACCCCAACCCTTTCCCCGTAGTAACAGGGCAAGGGAGCAAGGCGAATATCTATAGATATGATAAAGGATGAGAGGAGCGAATGGGTTACCATTTGGAAGAACATTTTGTAACTCTTTTGGGGTGTTGGCGCTAACCCTTATGAGGGAGTGGGATTGTTAAATGGGTTGGTGGATAGTTGGAGAAAGGTTTGTCGGGTTAACCGAAAATAAACCGAAGTTATAGTACTAGTTTCCGAGTGCTGAGTACTGAGTGGAAGACGGACAGATTAGGTTTTTGCCGCTGAGGGCTAAAGCCGCTCAGCTATTCACCAGACAAGCGGACAGGTCACAGACCAGTCCCTACGAGCGACTTCAAAAGAATATGCCTAAAATGTATTTGAGTGTGGAAGTTGTCGATCACCAATTAGACTTACAACGGAACCCCCTCCGTCGCTGACGCGACACCTCCCCCGCAAGCGATGGAGGAAACAAACCTGTGACAAAAATTGCAATCTGACCAGTGAGGGTGTGAACAGCTACACATGGGATTAGAGCCAATCGTTTGCTCTCAATGGGTGGTGTAGAATAACTTGGATTAAGGTGGCAGTATGAATTTCAGACAAATCTTTAGTGAATCTTTTAAAGCAGACAAAAACCTGTTGAACCTTCATGGTGTATTGGTGAAAATGCGCTCTGAAGGTATTGATAAAGAAACACTCATTTCCGAGCTAAAAGCATATCATGACGAGTTGGAGGACGAAGACGATCAAGATCGCATCTTAGAGGCCATTTGAATATTAGGATGGAAGACGTTTGAGCAAGGTATGAATAGAGGCAATTTAAATAACACCTTCGCTGCTACGGACACATTCCTCATAATCCTTGCTTAAACGGCG
>JACDGI010000338.1:5386-8565 GCA_013821665.1 Anaerolineae bacterium | reverse complement strand
AGGACTGAAAATAACTCATTGAGTGTCATGGCGATTTACCTCTGAATTACTTATAGTGGGTTATTGACGAAATGATGCAAACCCCCACCCCAACCCTCTTTCAGGGGTAGGTATTTGCTTAAGCGACGTGTGTGGTAGCGATTGCCGGAGGATAAACCCTCCGGCAAGATGAATAAAGCCCCGTAAACGGGACTCGAAAACCGTTTAATAACCTGTTAGGCAAATAGTAAACTGTGCTAGTTCCGCCTGAATTCATGGATACCTACCCCTGAAAGACCCCAACCCTCCCCCGCAAGCGATGGAGGGAGCAAATCAATACACATATGCTTTCTCGTAGCTTTGCATTTTACACCAAGCCGTACTGAAGGGCGGGGTTATTTTCGCGTTCGACCTCATCCAGATTGCAGACGGCGATATGCCCATGTTCATAGAGATATTCGACGTGTGCGCCGACTTCTTCGAGGCCGAGGAGGATGTCGTAGCCGTGAATGTCGGGATACATGTGCTTGGAAATGTCGCTGATGGTGATGGGTTTGCCAGCGGCTTTGATGGCATCGGTGACGCGGTCGAGCTTGCGCTGGTGGCTGGCGCGGATGCCATCGATGCGTTCGTAGACATTCTCAACAGGTTCTTCGTGGCCGCCGAGCGATAGGCGAATGCCATCCAAACGGGAAACTTTTTGCAGCGATTCGAGGTAATGTCCAAGACCGGTGTAACGGGTGATGCTCTCCGGCGATTGATGCGGCGTGGTGCGTGCCAGAATATGATCGGCAGCGAGGAGGACATCCCCAATGCGGATGCAGACCTGACCGGGGCAGTGTCCGGGGGTGTGGATGAAGCTCATGCCGTCGATGGGTTTGTCTTCTTCGAGGTTGACGCTGACCTTGACCGATTTGACGTGCTTTTTGGAGAAGCCGTACATCTCGATGACTTTTTCGCGGGTGGACTCGCTGACACCAGCGCGTTCCAGATAGACGCGTACATCTTTCGTGGCGACGATGACGCGCTCCTCGTAGCTGGTGAGGATGCGGCGGTCAATTTCGTGGACACCGACTGCCGCGCCGGTTTGCTCGACCATGAAGGCTACGCCGCCAAAGTGGTCGATGTGTCCGTGTGAGATGAGGATGCGTCCGATGTCTTTTTCGGTGATGGATTCGCCAAAGTCCGTTTTGAGGGAACAGATGCCCGCGAGAAGCTGTTCGTTGCTGCTGCCGTAACCGGAGCCGGTATCGACGAGGGTGGGCACTCCCGCGCCGAGCAGGACGTAGCAATAGACGATGAAGTTGGGGAAAGCCTCCGCCGGAATACGATAAATACGAACGCCAGTATTTGACTCGAAACGCTCAATCGCGGGAAGGGACATGAGAAATCCTTAAAACCAAATGCAATACGGTTTTACCACTAAGACACAAAGAAAATAAGAAATGCAGTTTAACCGCAGAGACGCAGAGAAAAAGGCAATTAAACCGCCAAGTCGCCAAGAACGCCAAGACTTTACTGCAAAGGTGTAGAGAGTTTTGAGATTTTTAGTTGCAACCGACGGGATGTATCCCGTCCCTACGAAAATACCACGTAAATGTCGGAATATCACCTATTGCCTTGCGTTATTTATTGCTCAATCCGCAGGGACGAGCGGGATTTCGGTTTTGCCCCACCAGCGGATTTCGATGGTGCCGCTGACGACCAAGCCCAACAAGACAAACACCGTGCCGATGATGTCGGTTACGCGGATGGGTTCGCCCAAGACGACAGCCGCTTGCAAGTAGCCGAAAATGGGTGTGAGGAACATCCACATGTTGGCGCGAACGGGATCTTTTTTGAGCAGATAAAACCAGAGGATGAGGCCGATGATGGAAATGGCGATGACTGACCAGCCTAAGCCTTCGATGAGGTTGGGGGTGACGGTAGGGAGTGTCGGGCCATTGAGAGCGGCGGCAAACGGAAATAAGAAGAGGCCACCGAGGGCGATTTGCCAGCCGTTGAGTATACGACCGGATAGATCGAGCTTGACCCATTTGAAGTAGACGCTGCCAAAGGCATAGGTGACGACAGCGATGATTGCCATCACGATACCGGCGAGGCTGGCCTGACTGTTGGTGAGTGAAGGTGCTGTCGCGATGATTAAGCCTGTCATGCTGACAATCATGCCGAGCCACTCCTGTCTGGTGACTTTGCGTCCGAGCCATACGCTGGAGAAAATGGCGACCAAAAAGGGGTTACAGGCAATAAAGAGGTTCAACATGCCAGCGGGAATCTGTTGGACGGCCAGCCAACACATGCTGAGATAAATGGTGCTGTTGGTGAGTGCGAGGACGACGATGTGCTTCCAATCACTGCGTTTGGGCAAAGGATTTTTGCGCTGAAGGCCGTAATTGATGGTCAGCATGATAACAGCGGCGAAGAAAAAACGCGCTTCCAATATGGTCAGCGGCGGTGAGCCTTTGAAGCCAATTTTGGCGGCGATGGGGCCGGACGCCCATAGAAAGGCGAATAATAATCCAACGGCTATGTCCACAATAAAAGCCTTCTGTGTTTTGCGACACGGATGAGGCAGGCCTCATCCCTACATTAAAACGAATATGATCATGGTAGCGTGGATCAAATTGAACCAATAGCCCCACACCAGTCCAGCATATGCCCCCAATTACTGGGGGTATATATTGGCGCGAAACAGCCTATGATTTGACTCGTTGACCAAAAATGCAAAATGGGTCAAAAAGTCAAAGTAGAGAAGATGAGTAGTGTTATGTCCGACTCGATATTTCCTTATATCCAAACGGCAGGTGATCCGCAGCATCCGGCGATTGTATTTTTGCACGGCGGCGGATTGAGCAGCAAGCAGTGGCAGCCCCAGTTAGAGGGTTTATCCGACAGTTTTTATTGTGTCGCGCCGGATTTGCCGGAACAGGGACAAAGTGCTGGACTGCTATTTACATTAGCGGATACTACGCGGCGAGTGGTCGAACTCATCCGCACGTTTCCGAGTGGTAAGGCGCATGTGGTGGGTTTATCGCTGGGCGGTGCGGTGGCCTTAGAAGTCACACGGATTGCGCCGGAAGTGGTCGATCATTTGATTGTGAGCGGTACGACAGCGGGACTGGGTAAAGGATTAGGTTGGATAACGATTGCCAGCGCACAAGCCTATCGCTTTTTTAAGCCGGAAACACTGCTCGACCAAG
>JACDGI010000338.1:0-5376 GCA_013821665.1 Anaerolineae bacterium | reverse complement strand
AAGCAGTTTCGTATCCCGGAACAATACCGCGCTGGTTTTCGCGAGGATTTGCTCAAAAGTTTCAATGTGGATTTTACACGGCGTTTCACGGAGGCATTGATGCAAGTGCAGTTGCCTACACAGGCACAAGCGCTGGTGGTCGTGGGCGAACGGGAAACTGTGGTGGCTAAACGTGATGCGCGGAAGTTATCCACTCAGATCAAAGGGGCGCGGGGCGTTGTTGCGCCGAACGTGGGGCATGTTTGGAATTTGGAAGCGCCTGATTTGTTTAACGCGATGGTGCGGACATTTGTCGTGGGCGCGCCACTGCCTTCAGAACTCAAAACTTTGTAGTCATCATTGGAAGGGAATACATGACAGAAAACAACATAACGAACCCTGAACGGCAGCAGCGCATTTTAGAAGCGGCAGCCAAACTCTTTGCGCATTACGGCTATGACAAGACAACTGTCAGCGATATTGCAGAAGAGGCGGGAATATCCAAAGGGGCGGTTTATCTGCACTACAAGGGTAAGGAAGAACTGTTCGACGCGCTGATTATCTACGAAGGCCAGAAGATGTTGGATGTGATGCTGCAACGAGTCGAGTCTGATCCAGATGCGGGATCGATCTTTGCGCTGTACCAACATGCGATGGTCGCTACTTATAGCAGCCCTCTGGTGCTGGCGTTGATGCGGCGCGATACCAAAGTGCTTGGTGATATGGCGCGGCGCATGAAAGGCAAATCGTTTTCTGTTGACAGTAATTTCATTCAGCACGAGTTGGTGAAGCAATTACAGGAGGCCAATGTTATCCGCAAGGATCTCGATCCAAACATGGTGGCCTATATCCTATCACTCGTCAAAAGCGGCTTCTTGATGGTGAACGAATTCTTATCACCCGAAGAAATACCTCCTTTAGACGAGGCGGGTAAGGCTATCGGGCAACTCTTAGAGCGAGGTTTAGCGCCGGAAGGTGGCGGGGATAAAAAGGCAGGTAAAGCCGCCCTAGAGAATATTCTACATATGATGCGCGACATGCTGAGCAAATACTAAGGAAATGAAAACATGAAAATCACCATTCTCACAGCAGGTACACGCGGCGATGTGCAGCCATATTTGGCGCTGGCACTTAAGCTCCAAAGTGCTGGATATGAAGTGCAATTGGGCGCACCGACCAACTTTGCGTCGTTCGTTAGTGATCACGGCATCGAGTTTGCCCCATTGCGAGCCGATTACTATCAATTGATGGATTCGCCAGAAGGACAAGCGCTGAAATCGGGCAATCCGATTCGGGTGATGCAGCATATGAAGACGACGGTTTTCCCACTGATGCGGCGCTTGATGGATGATACATGGCAGGCGGCACAAGATACGGATGCCATCATTTACCATCCAAAATTATTTCATGTGCCACATATCGCGGAGAAGCTGAATATTCCCGTGATGCTGGCGGCAACAGTGCCCATCTTGACCGCGACCGGACAATTTCCAGCGCCGGGTGTTTTCAACCGCAATTTGGGTGCCGCCTTCAACCGTCTGACTTATAAAGCGCTTGATTTGGCGACCAGTTCGTTTAATGGGATGGTCAAGGAATGGCGGCGGGATGTGCTGGGTTTGTCCGAACAATCGAGCGTGGTAAAAGGTAACAAAATCAATGGTCGTCCGATTCCGGTGCTTTACTGTTACAGCCAATATGTTGTGCCTGTGCCAGCGGATTGGGATGGTTCAGCACATGTTACAGGTTATTGGTGGTTGGATGAACAGCGCGATTGGCAACCGCCAGAAGATTTACGCGTGTTTCTGAATGCCGGGGATGCTCCGGTGTACGTCGGGTTTGGCAGCATGATCGCCGAGTCGCCGGAACAGACAACACGTACTGTTATTGAAGCCCTTCAAGGTTCAGGGCAGCGTGGGATTATTGCCAGCGGTTGGGGTGGCTTATGTCCAGCGGATTTGCCATCGACTATTTATCTCCTCAAGGAAGCACCACACGAATGGTTGTTTCCACGTATGAGTGCGGTAATCCATCACGGCGGAGCGGGAACGACAGCGGCGGGCTTACTCGCGGGAAAACCGACGGTTATTTGTCCATTTATCGCTGACCAACCGTTCTGGGGTAATCAAGTTGCCAAGTTAGGAGTGGGGCCGAAACCGATACATCAAAAGCATTTATCGGTAGAGGGGTTGGCCTCCGCCATACGCGTTGCTGCGACAGATCTCACCATGCGTCAAAAGGCGGCTGACCTTGGTGCGCGCTTACAAGAAGAAGATGGTACAGCTAACGCACTTGATGTGATTGAACAGATTCTCCAACCCATGCGCGAATTGGTTTGAGGTAACAGGGATAGGTAAATACGAGCTTCATGTATAGCAACAATTAAGGGGGTTGTTATTTATTTAGGTTTGACTAAAATAAATTGTAGATGAATCTTATTTGTGGGTGCCAATAATGACACGTATTGGATAGGGAGGGATGTTATGAGCGGGAATTTGCCGGTTATCCAAACGGATAACCTCAGTAAAATCTATCACAAGAACCGGACTGAAACGGTGGCTGCACTCAAGGGATTGAATTTGACGGTGCAGCAGGGGGAAATCTTTGGTTATCTAGGGCCGAACGGCGCGGGCAAAACCACGACCATCCGTTTGCTGCTGGATTTGATCCGGCCTACAGGTGGCAAGGCCATGCTCTTTGGCGAAAACGCGCACGATAACAGTATCGAACTGCATAAGCGTATCGGTTTTCTGCCCGCCGAATTGAATCTGTGGAAGAACCTGAGTGGTTCACAGGTGGTGAACTACATCGGGAAGGTGCGCGGCGGTGTTGACACTCATTACCTTCAAACATTGACCAGCCGATTACAACTGGATTTGAACATTCGCATCCGCAGCTATTCGACCGGCAATAAACGGAAGCTCGGTTTGGTGCTGGCGATGATGAACAAGCCGGATTTGCTAATTCTTGATGAGCCAACCAGCGGCCTTGATCCGTTGATGCAGCAGACCTTTAACGAACTGATGCTGGATGTGCAGAAAGAGGGTCGCACCGTTTTTCTGTCGTCACACATGCTGGGTGAGGTGCAGACGATTTGTGACCGTGTGGGCATTCTGCGCGGCGGCGAATTGAAAGCGGTGGAGACGGTCTCGAATTTGACACACGCGAACTTCCGCTGGGTGACTGTGCGCGTGCGTGAAGGGGTGGAGGCCAAGCAACTGAGCAACCTCACAGGCGTGAGTGATGTTAGCGCTGTTGATGGCGGTTTCAAACTGCGGTTAAGCGGCGACTTTGATCCGCTGCTGCGCGTACTCAGCCCCTATTATGTGCAAGATATTGAGGTGGCTGAACCGACGCTTGAGGAAATGTTCTTGTCGTTCTACGGCAACAACGGCCAAACGCAAAAGGAGCGTGTGTCATGAACGGAGTCGTCTTTACGGAAACACTGCGCCGGGGTTGGCGCGGGATGATTTATTGGGGCGTGGGTTTCGGCCTGTACGGGCTGATGATTATGATGATCGTGAAGGATGCGAACATCCTCAAGCAGTATGCCGAGATTTCCAAAGCGCTGCCACCTGCGCTGCTGCAACTGTTCGGCGGTGATGCGGCTTCGATGGCGACACCTGAAGGCTTTTTGGCATATGGTTACTTCGGTTATCTACTGCTGATCTTCGCCATCTACGCCATCTTGTCGGGCTTGAACATCACAGCGAATGATGAAGATGCGGGCATTATGGATGTGGTGCTGAGCTTGCCGTTACCACGCTGGCGTTTGGTGATTGAAAAGTTTCTGGCTTACACCGTACTGATTCTGGGGATTGTGGCGCTGTCATACGGCGGCTTATTGATTGGCGCACAGTTTTCGGCGCTGAAGATTGATAGCAGTCGTTTGTTTCAGGCGACCATCAACATCATTCCATCGATGCTGCTGATACTGGGTTTTACAGCTCTGGTTGGGACCGTGTTCCGCAGTAAGGGCACTGCAACAGCCGTGGCAGCCTTCTTTGTCGTAGGCAGTTATGTCTTGAATTTCCTCGGATTGGCAGCCAGCGGTACCTTCATCGATGCGTTAAAGTCGCTGTCGTTCTTTACCTACTATGATCATCAAGGTGTGATCTTACATGGGCTATCGACTGGTAATGTAGTGTTACTGCTGGTGGTGGCGGTTATCTGTGCGGGAACGGCGATTTGGACTTTCCAACGGCGAGATGTGGGCATCTAAGTTATAGTTGTTAAACAGGCGGTGTGAAGAAGCATTGCCTGTTTAAATCTATAAAGTGAGGAAATCGTGCCCCGGTCAATCTTTAACGAGACTCTGCGTCGTGGTTGGCGAAGCATGATTTTTTGGGGAATCGGCATCGGTCTATTGGGCTTTGTGATTACGACTATCATCCCAAACGTGGGTATCCTGAAGCAGTTCGAAAATTTGATGAACACAATGCCCGCCCTTATTAAGGCGCTTGGCATGGATGAGGCTGCCCAAGTGGCAACACCGGAAGGATTTATCAGCGCGGGTTACTTTGGGCGGGTGTTATTGTTCGTGGCGATATACTCCGTGTTGGCAGGGTTGAATATCACAGCGAACGAAGAAGACCAAGGTATTTTGGATGTGCTATTGGCCTTACCCTTACCTCGTTGGCGGCTGGTGGTGGAAAAATTCGCGGCCTACAGTTTGATGCTGGTCGGCGTGGTCATGCTGGGATTTGTCGGGCTGACCATCGGGAGCATGAGTGCTGCTCTTCAGGTAGACGCACTCAAATTACTGGTGGGCAGTATCAACGTGTTACCAAGCGCGGTTTTGGTTCTTGCCTTCACGCTGTTTGCGGGTACGTTTTTCAAGGCGCGTAACACGGCAGCGGCTGTTACCGCTGTTTTCATCATCACCAGCTACATGTTGGATTTAATCGGCAGCCTAGCCAGCGATTCGCCTCTCGCTCGTCTACGCAGCATTTCCTTTTTCTCGTATTATGATAATGCACACGTCATGCAAACGGGTTTGAACCTCACTTACGTGATGCTGTTGCTGGGCGTGACCGTTATTTTGGTAGTCGCCGGTGTATGGTTCTTCCAAAGACGTGATATTGGTGGGTGATACTTTCTATCACGTATTAAAGATTTGCTGTTTTTCCTCGTATAACATCCGTAAACGTGAAGGCCAACGTATAAGAATTTAGTGTTTTCATTAACCAGATAGCGTATCCAAATCTCATTTAGGAAACAACTGCGAACGGTAAGGGCGCTCATCCGGCTGGGACGACCGCATTTTTTGGCCGGTGGATTTTTGCTGCATTTTTTGGGCGTGGCGATTGCCATTTATTCGGGGCATTCAATCCATTGGGCAGCGTTGATCATCGGGCAGATTGCGATTACAGCCACCCAACTCATGACCCATTACAGCAA
>JACDGI010000337.1 GCA_013821665.1 Anaerolineae bacterium | reverse complement strand
GATTGGAAGTTTCTTCGATAAATCACTCGGTATTAAACTCATTTTCGCGCCACCCGGTATTGTGATCGCGTTGTTGTTCGTTGGTTATCCGTTCGTCATCCGTGCCGTACAACCGGTACTGTTGACGCTCGAACCTAACCAGCAGGATGCGGCACAAACCTTAGGTGCATCCGATTGGTATACCTTCCGCCGTGTGATCTTTCCGGCCATCCGTCCGGCAGTCGTCACCGGTGGATTACTCAGCTTTGCCCGCGCCTTGGGCGAGTTCGGTGCCATCATCATTGTGGCAACGCGTCCGCAAGTGGCGACGGTGTATCTATACGGGCAGGTCGAAGGTGGCAATATGCAGGCTGCCAGTGCTGTATCGGTCGTGCTGCTGCTGATCGCTTTTGTGATTACTCTGACGGTTGATCTGGTGGAGTCACGTCGCCATGCGTGAGATTACCCCGCGCAAACCCCTTCAACTGTTTATATTGGGCATCGCGCTGGTCTATGTTGCGGTGCTGCTGCTCGCGCCAATCATCACCATCGTGCAAAAAGCGTTGGCAAGCGGCTTCGTACCGATTGTCACTGCCTTAAGCGAACCCAACGTCATCCACGCGCTGCAAATTACCTTTTTTCTAACCCTCGGCGCAGTATTATTTAACACTGTTTTTGGGATTATCATCGCGTGGGTGCTGACGCGCCAACGTTTTCGGGGCCGACGTATCCTCAATATTCTGGTCGATATTCCCTTTGTATTTTCACCGGTCATCGCCGGATATACGTTGATCGTTCTCTTCGGACGTGATGGTTGGTTATCTCCAACCGCCATCCCCATTGTTTTCGCGCTGCCGGGGATATTGCTGGCGAAAACCTTTGTTTCGCTGCCCTTCGTCACCCGCGAAGTTGGGCCTGTGTTAGCGACTTTAGACATGGAGCCAGAAGCCGCCGCTTATACGATGGGCGCGAGCCAATGGCTGACCTTCCGCCGTATTATCCTACCCAATATTTGGCCGGGGATCATGTATGGCGTAGTATTAACACTCGCACGGGCGCTCGGTGAGTTCGGTGCGGTAGCGGTCGTCGGTGGCGGTGTTGAAGGGAAAACGGAAACAGCCACCATGTATGTCTTCCGTGCCTTAAGTGACCGCAACGACATCGGTGCCTATAGTATGTCGCTCTTATTAGGTGTAACCGCCATCATTGTGCTAATTGTGATGCGTCTGCTACGGCGCAGTGTTGTGAGGGAGCAGACAACCTATGTCAATCAAGCTGGATAAGATTACCAAGACTTACGGTAAGCAAGTCATTGTTGATAACGTTTCGCTGGAAATTCAAACTGGTGAATTGTTCGTCCTGTTGGGCGCAAGCGGCAGCGGTAAAAGTACGCTGCTGCGTCTGATTGCGGGCTTATTACCGGCTGACTGCGGACATGTTTCGCTGGATGGACGTGATGTCACCAATTTGCCGCCGCAAGAACGCAATACCGGTTTTGTCTTTCAGAACTACTCGCTTTTCCGGCAGATGAGTACCGCCCAGAATATTGGCTTCGGATTAGACATCCGCAAACAGCCGCGCCCGCAGGTCGATAAACGTGTAGATGAACTCCTACGCCTCATTGGTTTGGACGGTTTGGGTGATCGGATGCCGTGGCAGTTATCCGGTGGTCAACAGCAGCGTGTCGCATTAGCCCGCGCCTTAGCCTACGAACCGAGCGTGCTGCTCTTGGATGAACCGTTCGGCGCGTTGGATGTCAAAATCCGGGCGCAGTTGCGGCAGAATTTGCTGGAAATCCAAAAGGCGCTCAATGTCACCACCATCCTCGTCACCCACGATCAGGATGAAGCCTTCGAGTTAGCCGACCGTATCGGCATCATTGAAGGTGGGCGTTTGTTGGAAGTCGGCACACCCAACACCCTTTATCGCCGCCCGCAAACACGCTTCGCCGCGACCTTCCTCGGTGCAGCCAATTTATTACCCGGTCAGCGCAACGGCACACATGTCTACGTCGGCAAAACTGCTTTGATGGCTCCGCCGGAAACACAGCATCTTTCCGGTCAGCCGGTAGAGTTACTGATCCGTCCCGAAGAAATTGAATTGGCTTTAACTCAAGAAGCATTACAGGGGCAGTTGGTAGGTAAGGGTGTGGTTCAACAGATTGGGTTTGCAGGTCCATTTGAACGTGTGGTCGTGCGCTTGGACGATGAGAACTTTGAACCATTACAAGTGCTGCTCAGCCCGGAGAAAGTGCGTTCGCTGGCACTTGAGCCGAAGTCAACCGTGTGGGTCGGCTTGCAGGATTATCATTTACTACCGGCCAACAGCCTCCCCTAAAGTCCACGCTCCCACCAGCATCAAAATTTCTGATGGTCTTTGTGTAGGGACGGGATATATCCCGTCCGGTATGGTTTGTTTCCATAAAATGTGAATTTTAGGAAATAAAAAACTGGCTTTTCACCAGTTTGACCGAGAAGGTGGTATGCTCACGCGCGAGGCAATTTCCCTTATTTCAATGAAGATTATTATAACCTGCGACCTATAAACGCGCCACCGATTGGGGTATTTCCCACCTCCAAAATATGAAACAATAAGCGCTCAAATTAATCTTAAAAAAGGGGATGATGATGAGTGCTTTATTGAAGGGCAAAGTGGCGGTTGTCACCGGTTCGAGTCGCGGCATTGGCAAAGGTATCGCTCTCAGCTTAGGTGAGGCTGGTGCAACGGTTTATGTAGTCGGGCGCACTGCAGCAGGCCACCAAGCGACCGTGCCGCTAGCTGGAACAGTCGAAGATACGGCTAACGAAGTCACCCAAATGGGCGGCGTTGGCATCGGTATCCGTGCTGACCTGCGGGATGATGCCCAAACTGAAGCACTTTTCCAACAGGTGCAAGCCGAACAAGGCCGCCTCGATATTCTGGTCAATTCGGCATGGGCGGGTTATGAAGGGCTTCACGATATGTCAGATTTCCCTTTCAATCAGCCTTTCTGGGAGCGTCGGTTGAGTTATTGGGATGATAATCTGTTCTCGGTTCGTGCCGCTTATATTGCCAGTGTGTTTGCCGCACGGATGATGGTCAAACAGGAAAGCGGTTTGATCGTCAATATTTCGCACAATGTGGATAAACGTCAGGAAGGCGACCGCAATGCCGCTTATTACAACGTAAAAAAGAGTACCCAGACTTTAACCTCAGACTTAGCCGATGAACTCCGTCCCAACCATATTACGACGGTTGCGCTGTGGCCGGGTTTAGTGCGCACCGAAGGCATTATGCTGCATGAGAAATTTATTGATTTGTCGAACAGTGAGTCGGCACAATTTACGGGTCGGGCGGTAGTCGCGCTGGCAACTGATCCTGATGCGCTTAGCAAAACAGGCCGCAGTTTATGGGTCTCCGATCTCGCCAGTGAATATCACTTTACCGACATCGACGGTAAAATCTACGTGCCCACATGGAAACCACAGTAGCCAAACCATATAAAAGGCAGGCCATAAACCTGCCTTTTTGTCGAGAATTTCCGCCTCATTATCCCCTGTAACAAAAATTTACGCGCCCAAAAACCCGCAGCCGATGTTTTGTCGTACAATATAGAATACAAAATTTTAATATCAAAAGCTGTGAGATATGACAAATCTTTTTCTTTCACCCCATTTTGACGATGCGGTACTGAGCTGTGGCGGCACGATTCACCAGTTAGTAGCAGCCGGTGAAAAGGTCGAGGTGCGAACGGTGATGGCTGGAATACCGTCACGTTTACCGGATAGCGCACTTGTCCAAGAATTACATGCGCGTTGGCAGGGTGGCACCAACCCTGTGCAGGTACGCATACTCGAAGATGATGCGGCCATGCAGCAAATCGGCGCAAAAACCAGCCGTATGCCCAATTGGTTCGACTGTATCTACCGCATGTCACGCACCGGTGAAGTGTTATATCCAGACGAAGCCAGTATTTTTGGCGAGATTAATGCCAATGATAGGACTGCCCAACTGTTGCCAACTATCGTGTTATCCCCACAAGAAATACCGCGTGTCATTTATGTACCACTCGGAGCAGGACATCATGTGGATCATCAGATTGTGTGTAATTGGGGCATCACCTTAAAACAGTATTACCCTTGGGTGGCGCTGAAATTTTACGAGGAGTATCCTTATACTCAAGATCCTCAGGCAGTAGAGAAAGCACTCTCGATATTGAAGCAGTTGTATCCTGCGCTGCGCCTCAATCTCGAATTGGTTTCGCTGACTGAGGCCGATATTCAAAGTAAGTTGGATGCGATTCGCTGTTATAAATCGCAAATCAGCAGTTTTTGGACAGATCTCCAACAAATGGAAGCGGAAACACGCCAATCGCTGCGGACAGCAGCTAATGGAACCGGAGCCGAGCGTTATTGGGTGGTTGCATAGTACTGGGCAATCCGTTATCTCGTCTAAATCCAGTATTCAAACTTTTACTTGATTGGGTTTTTGTCAAGGTTATCACTGTGCCCGTCACCGTATAATGGATGCTTATGCGCGACGGTAGACTGTAGCGGGCGCTTAACATTAACGACTAATTGCCACTAAAGGATCACTCGATGACAGACGACGCGCTGGCACAAGCACAGACCCTCTTAACCGAACTCACTGAAGCCGCTCGCAAAGGGCAAATCATCCCCATTCGCTTAACCGGGCAGCTCGAAGCCATTGGTCAACTACTTGAACAAGCCCATGAACAACATGCCGCCAGCAGCGACTCGCCGGATCTGGAAAGCTATAAGCAGGACATTGGCGGGATGCTTTCACACGGCTTTCATGATTTGCGATTACCCTTGACCAGCATTCGTGGATACGGCGATATGCTGGGTAATCCGGTGATGGGCGAACTGACCGATATGCAGAAACAGTTCGTCGGCACAATCCGTACCAACACCAAGCGTATGGAATCGCTGTTGGGTGATGTGAGTGATATGAGCAAAATCTATAACGGAATCCTCAAGGTTAACCCCAAGATGGAGATGTTTAAGAACGTGGCCCAATTGGTTGAGAAGGCCATGCGTCCAACAGCGACCGAGTTAAACCGAACCTTTGAACTCGATATTCCACAGGGATTGCCCTTGCTGAACGTCGATACCGAACTGCTGGTGAAAGCCCTCAATAAAATTGTCGAGAACGCGCTCCGCTACTGCCAGCCCGAAGGTGGTGCAATACGACTCGGCGCGGTGGGTGAAGGCAACGTTCTGCACATCCATGTACAGGACAACGGCATCGGCATGACCGACGATGAACTGTCAAAGCTCGGTACGCTGTACTTCCGTTCGGACAACGAATTGGTGTTGGGTTATAAAGGCAGCGGCCTCGGTATCCCAATCGCTTACGGGATCATGCAACTGCTCGGCGGCCATGTTCATGTCGAAACCCAGCCGGGACAAGGGACAACGTTCACCCTCTCGTTGACAGGTATGAGTTGAGAATATGGCATTTATGCAACAAAGCATTGACCTCGATCAAGCGTTGGAAATTCTAGGTCGCCTTGAAGCCGCAGCGCCGGGAAGCACGGCTTCGAAGCTGGCACAGGTCAGCGCGCTTCTCAAAGACCTCGCTGACGAAAACACCTATCTCAACAGTCTCGTGCTGGATAGTATGCCCTCGATGGCCGAGCCGTTACAACCGGTGCCGCGTGCTGTTTCGGATGTGCCAATCGACGATTATGCTGATTATGTGAACCTCATGGATACTGATCCGTATCATGAAAATGAATACGATGACGAGGACGAACCGCCCACCATCAATGAGGACTTACCGCCTGTAGAAGCGCTGCCGCTTTTTAATGGCTTAAGCGACTCGCTGCGTCCACCGCTGGTAGCTATCCGCGGACGCGCGGAATTGGTTCAGGGCGGGCTGCTGGGACAGATTACACCCGAACAGGACACATGGTTAGAAGCTATTCAAGAGAATACCAGCCGCGCTTTCGCCGTGTTGGATGCGGTACAGGAAATGATCGCCATTCAAACCCGTAAGGTGCGTATCGAGCCAGTTAACTTCCTCTCGACGGATTTGTTGACCGAGGCGTGGGAGCGCACACGGGATCGCGCCAAACTGCTTGGGCATACCGTGACCATTCAAGCACCGGATTTGGTTCCGTTGGCACGCGGCGATTTCTACCAGAGCCTCATCATCTTGACCGATTTACTCGACAACGCCATGCGTTACACAGCGCCCGGTGGTCAAATAAAGTTGTCTGTCGATAACCTCGGTACACATGTGCTGTTGAGCGTGGCTGATAACGGCATCGGCCTCAAACCAGAAGACTTGGGGCACATCGGTAAACCGTTCTGGCGTGGCAGCAATCACAAATTGGTACGGGCACACGCTGGTACGGGTTTGCGTTTGTATCTGGCTAAACAAATACTCACGCTGCAAGACGGTGAGCTTATTTTTACGGGCGAGACCGGAACAGGTAGTACTTTTAGCTTTACGCTGCCTATCCCTGAGTAAGCCAATCCCCCCAATTCTTAAGGGACATAAGCGCCTATTTATGTATTAAGGTAATGATATATCAATATGCGTGGGAAAGTATTGTAGGCACTCATGACCGAAATTGACGTAGTGTATATCGAAGATGATGATATTGAAGCTGAACTTTTCAGCCTCGGTCTTTCCACGCGTGGTGTGAATGTGCTGCATCTGCCGGATGCGGAACCCAACAGTTTACATATGCTTCAAAAAGCGCCCTATGCTTCGGCACGGGCGATTTTCATCGACTTTTGGATTGGCGTGGTGAGCGGCTTGGATGTCGCAAAGGCACTCCGCGAAAATGGCGATATACGTCCATTTTTCCTGCTGACTGCGGGTGAAAATCCCAACCCCAATTTGCTCAAGCAGTTGAACATTGTCTACCTCCAGAAGCCCGCTAATTTTAGCAAGGTTGCCAGCGCAATTTCGGCGTTGTAATTTCTCGCATACGCTTCTTTACTTCTTATACTTGGTTATCCCCTGTAGCATCTTGACCGGATAAGCTCGTATAATACCCTCATCAGTCCGGCAATTTCGCATCCTCAAGTAAGAACTTCTCAGGTTAAAACCTATGCTGCTGATTACCATCAATGCTATTTTCGCGATGGGTGCATTCTACCTCGCGCGAATGGGGCTTCAACGCGGATGGCCGTTCATCAAAATTGGTTGGCTAGCCGTAAAAACGCAAGCCGAACATGACGATGTACGCGAGAATGTATTTCGCCGTTTAGCCGTCACAGAAGGCGGACGTTTTCTCATGGGCGGCATCGGCTGGTTGTTAGTGGGCATCATCGCCTTGCTCGCAGCGGTTTTCTTTACCGTCACGGCGTATCGCCTACTGTTTGGTGGGGTATAAAGCCGTGTGGATCATCAATCGTGTGTATAATTGCAGTACAAAGAAATGAGCATTAAGGGTAAATCAGATGTTGAAATCGCCTATCAAATTTGATGACCTCCTCAAAATGGTAGATACTTTATCGCCAGAAGAAAAACGCTTGCTTCAAGTACATATCAATATCGAAAGTGTCCAAAGCGGTGTTGATCTAAGCAAGCCGCGTGTGTTCGATTTACATCCGGGAGCGATGTGGACAAGCGATGATTTTGACGATCCTCTGCCCGATGAATTCTGGCTTGGTGAAGACGCATGAGATATTTGCTTGATACGCACATTTTTAAATGGCTTGATAATGAATCCAGCAAAATCTCTTCTAAAGCCCATGCGTTGATGGCTGATCGAAATAATCAACTTGTTTTAAGCTTAGTGAGTGTTTGGGAAATCCAAATAAAAGTACACCTTGGCAAAATGAATCTCAGAACTCAACTGAAGACCGTAGTTGAGGATCAGCAGCGCATCAACCAAATTGAACTTTTACCTCTTAAAATAGAACATATCTTGTTCTTGGATAATCTCGCACCCCATCATCGAGATCCATTTGATCGGATATTAATTGCTCAAGCGATTTCTGAAGGGCTGACTTTAATAACTCACGACTCTACTCTTTCGCAGTATCCTGTTAAAACTGAATGGTAATAAATAAACCCACTCTGACCCCTCCGCAACCTAGCGATTGACATCTGTAGTCCCTGCCCCTATACTCATTTTGCGCCGCCAAAACCACCCCAACAGGCTACGTGTTCCCTGTAGCATAATTGAACACGCCATCAGCCCAAGCATTTATCCTAATCTAATACCGATCATTTATAATCTTTTGATTATCGACTACTGGAAATACCACACGCATCATGATAAGCGAAAAATCGACGCAGACGCTCGAACTGCCTAAAATACTTGAGCAATTGACGAAGCACACCACGTTTTCGGCAGGGGCCGAACTCGCACGAGCGCTCCATCCGACGACCAACCTTGATCAGGCAGCGACATGGCAGCGCGAAACGGCTGAAGCCCGTCTGCTGACCGAAAATAAGGTGAATTTTACACTGGGTGGCGCGCGTGATGTGCGCGAACCAGCCATACAAGCCACACGCGGGATTATGATCGAGCCGCAAGTTTTGTTGGACATCCGGCAAACCCTGCGACGTGCTACGACTGTGAAACGCACCGTAGGCCGTATGAAGGGCAGTTATCCCCTGCTTTCGGA
>JACDGI010000336.1 GCA_013821665.1 Anaerolineae bacterium | reverse complement strand
CTTACCGATACCGGGTTGGTTGGGCATCAATACGGCCCGTTTACTAGAGGCGCTTTCAGTTCTAACACACACCGAACCTTTCTGGCCGTTGAACCTACGTTCTTACGTGTATAATAGCTGGCGCGTATCGAGTGATAAGGCGCGGCGCGAACTTGGATTTGTGCCCACCGACTTCCGTGAAGGCGCACGGCGAACGATTGAATGGTATCGCGCCGGACAGCCCGAAATGCTGCCTGAGTTGGAATGTTAGCTTGCCTGAACGCGAACTCGGATTAGGAATGCAGATGTATAGGTGTTTGTATGTTAGATGATGTCAAAATTTATGTCAGTAGCGGGAATGGCGGCGATGGTATTGGTGCCTTCTTACGCGAGAAGTTTATGCCGCGTGGTGGCCCAGCCGGTGGCGACGGGGGCAAAGGCGGTGATGTGATCATCAAGGTCAATCCACGTTTAAATACTTTATCGCCGTTTAAGCGGGGTATCCACTTTAAAGCCGAACATGGAAAGCCCGGACGCGCCAAAAATATGAGTGGTGCTGGCGGCGGAAATGTCGAGATTGAAGTTCCACCGGGAACTGTGATCAAAGACGCAGAAACCGGTCTGGTGATCGCCGATATGGTGCGCCCTGAAGATCGTCTGGTTGTGGCAAAAGGCGGACGCGGCGGACGCGGTAACCAGCATTTCGCCACCGCTTCGAACCAAACGCCGCGTATGGCTGAAAAAGGTGCACCCGGCCAAGAACATTGGCTGATCCTTGAACTCAAGCTGATTGCGGATGTGGGGCTGGTTGGTGTACCGAACGCAGGTAAGTCAACACTGCTATCTGTTATCAGTAATGCGCGACCTAAAATTGCCGATTACCCATTCACGACGCTCGAACCCAATTTGGGCGTGATGCTTTACGATGACCGCGACTTGGTGGTTGCTGATATTCCCGGTTTGATCGAAGGTGCACATATGGGGGTAGGGCTAGGACACGCCTTTCTGCGACACGTCCAGCGTACCCGTGTGATCGTGCATTTGATCAACGGTGCGAGCGAAGACCCTATTGCAGACTACAGCCAAATCAACAGTGAATTGGCGTTGTATGATGAACGTTTGGCCGAAAAACCGCAAATCGTCGTCTTTACCAAAATGGATTTACCCGAAGCGCAGGAACGTTGGCCGGACATAAAAGCCTTTATGAATGGGCGCGGTCTCGAACCGATAGCCATCTCGGCTGCTACACAGCAAAATGTCAAGGCGCTCATCCAGCGCATATTCTCAACGGTCGATGCACTGCCGCCGATGGAACCGACACCTATCGCTCAGATGCCCTTATATGAACTGCCGGAAGAAGAAGTCATCTTTACCATCGTCCGTGAAGGCGAGAGCGTTTTCCGGGTTAAGGGTCGCCGTATCGAACGCGCCGCCATGATGACCCATTGGGACTATGAAGACGCGATCATGCGTTTCCAACAAATTCTGGAAACGTTGGGTATCTCAGCCGCTTTGGAAGAGGCTGGTGTTCAAGTCGGCGATACCGTTTATATTGGCGATTACGAACTCGAATGGGCTGACTGAGGACTCATGGAGCGTATAGGCATACTTGGCGGTACATTCGATCCACCTCACATCGGGCATCTTATTCTGGCGCAGCACGCGCTGGATGCCATCGGTTTTAGTCGATTGTTATTCGTTCCTGCTGCTGATCCACCGCATAAGCAGCAGGAAACCAAGTCTCCGGTTGAACACCGTTTGGCGATGCTCGACTGTGCGATTGTCGATAATCCGTATTTTGCCATTTCGCGGGTTGATGTTGACCGTCCCGGCCCACATTACTCGGTCGATATGGTGCGCCTTTTGCAAGCGGAATACCCGCAAGCGGAATTGTATTTCATCATGGGCGGTGACTCACTGCGTGATTTGCCCAGGTGGCACCAACCACAGGAACTCATCCGGTTGTGCAAAATTGCTGTGATGCGCCGCCCGCAAAGTACGATCTCGCGCACGATGCACAGCGACACCTTACCCGAATTAGCCGAGCGCCTTACGATTGTGGATGCACCATTGATTGATGTTTCATCAACCGCCATCGTATCCCGTTGCGCTGCCGGTAACAGCATTCGCTATCTTGTGCCGGATGCTGTACTCGCCTATATCAAAGACCATCAGTTATATAGGTAATCCTATGAAGCGTTTTACAATTGTTTTTGCTTTGCTTGTCACCTTGCTCCTGCTGATGATTGGCTTTTCACCATCATTTTCGGCGGAACTCGTTTTACAGCCAGCTCCAACGTTGGTTCCTCCCACGCTTGTTCCCGAACAAGATGCAGCCGCAGGCGATGTTCTGCTCGCTGCGTCGTCCTTAGTTCAAGTCCAGAAGGATGGTGCCGTGCGCGTCGGTTTGCTTTACAATGCACCGCCTTTTGGGACGCTCAATGTACGCGGTGAGGTGTCGGGCTATGATGCTGATCTCGCCAAGAAAATGGCCGAGGCATGGGGCGTGAAATTCATCCCTGTGCAGGTAACACGGCAAACAGGGGTTGATATGTTGACCAGCGGCAAGATTGATATGCTGCTTGGTTTGCAAACACACCGCCGTGACATGGACGCGAAGGTCGAATTCAGCCTGACCTATTTTGCGGGTACTGAGTCGATGCTCGTCCGACAAGATGACGGAGCAGCGAAGTTAGCCGATATGTCGGGCCGCAAAGTCGGTTATGTATTAGGTACACCTGCCGCCGAAGCCATTGGTCTGTGGCAGCAGCGTTCCGGCATCAGCATCACCATGCAATCATTCCTGACCATCGATCAAGCTTATTCCGCTCTCGTAAACAATGAGATTGATGGTGTCGTTGATAGCCGCGTGACTCTTACCAAGGTTATTCCACAGGCTGGTATGGGTAAAGTTCTTGACGAAGCCGTCGGCCCGGAGCCATATGCTATTGCCGTCCGTCGTCAGGATATAAACTGGCGCAACTTGATTAATAAGACGCTCCAATATCTATCGCAAAAAGGGACGTTGCAAGAACTTCAGAAAACCTATTTGGGTGGGTTGAGTTATTCACCCAATCTAATTCCGATTTGGGCAGGGATCGGTACGGATGCCCCTAAGCCGGGACAACTGCCGCAAGATGTACCCTATCCAAAGCAGTATGAAGTTCCCTTATTGGAACAAGCTAAAGCCATCAAGGTCGCTGGTGTAAGTGACTTACCTGCCGACGCGCCGGAAAGTCAAAAACGGCTTGAAGCTACCAATCGTGCGGTCATCGAAGCGATGGCTGCCAAATGGGGCTTTCGTGTAGACTACATCCCGAACTCGGCTGCCAATGCGGTTGATTTAGTCGCCAATGGACAAGCTGATATTGCCATCGGTGTGCCGCTCGATTGGGCATCCGCTGATAAAGTCGATTTCACGGCGGCTTATCTGCTGCATGGTGAACGCGTAATGGTTAAGAAAAGCGACGACTACGAAACCTTTCTTGACCTACGTGCGCGTATTGTTGGTATTTTCAATAACGAGGATGGCGTAGAAGATCGCGTTAAGGCTTTAGCAACCAGCGCACAGTCTTCCGTGCGTGTTTTTGTCATCAACAATGAGCAGGATGCCGCTTCGGTTATTCTCTCACAAAACAACGCGAATGCTGTCTTTGGCGATAGCCTCAAATTAATTGCTCACGTACAAGCCAACCCCAACGATCTGCGCCTAACCCATCGCGGCACGAACCCCGACGCTTGGTACAGCCGTGTTTATATCGGTATGGCTGTCCCACGCAATGACATTGATTTTCGGCTGCTGGTTGAATATACCCTTCAGGAATTAGCACGAAGTGGGCAGTTGCAAACCTTGTTGGGGCAAGTCTTGTTACCGGAGGATGTGCCGTCCACTGATATTTGGCCGGGTGTTTCGGATTATTTGGGTTTCAAACTCGGTTAGTAACGGGTCGTTGATATTCAAACCAGATTCAAACCACCAAAACAGAAAATATGTGCTATGATAGTTGCGTGTAATGGTCAGATGATATGTGATGTTATTATCTTGGCATAAATAACAATCACCACGATTGTAGGGAGGCTTAGCACATGAATCGTAGTGGTTCAATACCGCGCAATTGCAACATTATGGCATCACTGCCGCCGCCGCCACTGCCGCCATACTTGTATTGAAGTTGCGACTATTTTTGCGGCAACCACAGTAGCGGCGAAGCCATTTGTAATTGCTGCAGCACCTGCGACCGAGCATTCCGCTGATACCGCAACAAAAACGGTTCCGAATCTGAAGAATCTGACGAATTTTCCGAATCAAACACTTTAGGCTTTTTGTGTTTGACTTAAACTCGCGAGGATCACGCCGCTTAAAATGACTACACTGCCAATGATTTGCAACCCCGTTGGGATTTCTGTGAAAAGCAAGAATGCGACGATGGCGCTCAAAGCAGGCTCAAGCTGGGCAGCGATGCCAACGTAAGAAGCCGGAAAGTATCGCAGTGCGAAATTGAGCGAGGAATGGCCGATAAGTTGTGGTATGATCGCTGTGGCAATCAGTAACAGATAACCCTTTAAGCTGTAGCCCAAAATGGGAACGCCGTTCGCAATGACCAATAGAATGAGGAATATTGCGGCGCAGCTATAGACCAGCCAGATATACGGCAGCAAAGACAGGGTAGCCCGTAAATTGCGTCCGATAACGAAGTACACGGCAACCGCAACAGCTCCGATGAGCGCCAGCAAACTGCCTGTATTGGCCTCAAAGTGCAGCGCACCACCGCTCGGCAACGCTACGATGATACTGCCTAATATGCCAACAGCCAGACCGATAATCACCCATCGACTTAATTTCGCCCGCAGAAAAATAACTTCTAAGATAGCCGCCCACAGCGGATTCGTATTGACCAGTACTACGCCCACCAATACGCTCGTATATTCGAAGGATTTAACCCATGTGGCAAAGTGAATGGCTAGAAATAAACCTGAGGCCGCAGCGAGCAGGAATTGATTGCGCTTTAATCCCTGAATTTCTGTACGGTAGCGGCTTAATGTAATCGGTGTAAGCACAATGGCTGCAATCGTCATACGGCTTGCTGCGATCAACGGTGATGGGATGGCTTCAGCTTGTGCCAGTTTGATGAGGATCGAAGCGAGGGAAACTGCCAGTACACCAATCGAGATGACAATATACGCCTGAAGAGGAATTTTTGAAGAACGGGTTGGTACAAGTTCTTGCGTAGTCAAAATGGCAGCTTTTCAGCGAGACGACTTTGCAAAATTCGCCTACTTCTCATGATTCTATTATAAACTTATGATGGGCTTTGCAACGCTTTTGTAGCATACTTCATAAATGTTTGGCTCGGCTAGTGCCACTAATCTGTACCAAAGGTCAATTTGGAAACCGAATACCTGCGGCTAGAATAGGGGTGTTATAGCCTTCTTCAACTACCAGTCTAAGGAGATTGACAATGGCTTTTGAACTCCCTGCACTTCCTTATGCGACAAATGCACTGGAACCCCATATCGATGCGCGAACTATGGAAATTCATCATGGTAAGCATCACAACGCCTATGTGACCAATTTAAATAAGGTCCTTGAAGGCCATCCTGAACTTCAAAGCAAGAGCATCGAAGAACTGCTCACCTCGCTTGACAGCCTTCCTGAAGCTATCCGCCCAGCCGTTCGTAATAATGGTGGTGGACACTACAACCACAGCATGTTCTGGCAGATCATGGGACCCGGCAAGGGTGGCGAACCCACTGGTGATTTAGCTGCGGCCATCAACAGCGCTTTTGGTAGCTTTGCTGCCTTTAAAGAGAAGTTTGCTGCCGCCGGTGTCGGCCAATTTGGTTCAGGTTGGGCATGGTTGCTTGCCGACAAGGGTGGGGCTGTCAGTATTTCGAAGTCTGCTAATCAGGACAACCCAATTTCAGAAGGTAAGACCGCTATTCTCGGCTTGGATGTCTGGGAACACGCCTATTATCTGAACTATCAGAACCGCCGTCCCGACTACATCGCTGCATTTTGGAACGTCGTGAATTGGGACGAAGTCGCCAAGCGTTACGCTGCCGCTAAGTAAACATCGGATACTTTAACCAGATACTCATGCGTTGAGTAAAGTGATCATCATCGCGTGGATTAGTGAAAGGCGTTACAATCTGTAGCGCCTTTTTTGTTATACGCTAATGAGTAATTAAATAAACGCGTGTTTCACGCGAGGAGTCTAAAATGGCGGATGTTCGCATTGAAAAAGATTCACTAGGGCCGGTGAATGTTCCGGCTGGCGCGTATTATGGTGCACAAACGCAGCGCGCTGTCGATAATTTCCCGATCAGCGGTCTTAAACCTTATCCCGCTTTTATTTGGGCGATCACGATGGTCAAACGTGCCGCCGCTGAGGTTCACCTTGATCTTGGTCTGATGGACGAAAAAATGGCTCATGCCATCATGCAAGCTGGCGATGAAATCCTCGCTGGAAAACTGCATGACCAATTTGTGGTCGATCCGTTCCAAGCGGGTGCCGGTACCAGCCATAATATGAACGCCAACGAAGTCATGGCGAACCGTGCCAATGAAATCCTCGGCTTTAAATTGGACGACACCAAGAAGCCAGTCAATCCCAATGACCATGTTAATATGGCACAAAGCACCAATGACACCATCCCGACGGCGATTCGCTTGGGCGCACTCTGGCGCTTGAATGAACTCACGACCTCGCTTAAGGCCTGTGCCGATGCGCTGCGTATGAAGTCCAAAGAATGGGATGATATTACTAAGAGTGGTCGCACCCATTTGCAGGATGCTGTACCTGTTCGCCTTGGGCAAGAAGTCGGTGCATGGGCAAAGGCTATTGAACGGGACATTGAGAAGCTCAATCAAGCAGCCGAAGGTTTACGCCGTCTGGGTATCGGTGGCACCGCCAACGGAACAGGTTTGAATGCCCACCCTGAATATCATAAGCGCATGGTCGCCAAGCTGAGTAAACTCACCGGCCTCGAACTTTATGAATCCGATGATCTCTTTGAGTCGATGCAATCCATGCAAGATGCGGTTTTCTTCTCAGGTGCTATTCGCACGACTGCTCAGGATCTCATCCGTATCGCCAATGATGTTCGTCTGTTAGCCAGCGGTCCAACGACGGGCCTCGCTGAAATTACGTGCCCGACCGTTCAGCCCGGTTCGTCGATTATGCCCGGTAAGGTCAACCCCGTGATGGCCGAAATGTTGGACATGGCGATGTTCCATGTCATTGGCAAAGATGTGACGATTATGATGGCAGCGCAGGCTGGACAGCTTGAACTCAATGTCATGATGCCGATTATCGCTCACAATCTGTTTGAAGCCATGCATATTATGATTGGCGCGGTGAACGCCTTCACGACTAAATGTGTCGTCGGTTTGATTGCCAACCGCGAACAAGCTGAAGGCTGGTTGGCTAAAAATCCGATTTTGGTAACTGCCCTCAACCCCATCATCGGCTATTTGAAGGGTGCGGAAGTTGCCAAGAAGTCGCTGGCTGAAGGCCGCAGCATTCGAGAAGTCGTTGTGTCACTTGGCTACATGACCGACGCAGACGCTGCCAAAGCTTTGGATGCCCGCGCAATGACCGAAGGTGGCATCAAAGAAGGTGTCAGCGGTGGCGGCTAATCAAGTCATAAAGGAATTGTAAGATACGGATGCGTTGAGGATGTGGTTATCATAAGCTATAATCACATCTAATCATCTATACCTCATTTGTAAAGCAAAGACCTTATCAGTGCAGAATCGAAAGATTGGGAAATACGAAGTAATCGAACGTCTAGGACGCGGTGGTATGGCGGAAGTCTACCGTGCGTATCAGGGCACCCTTGACCGCTATGTCGCGATCAAAGTGCTTCACGCCTTCCTCGCGGATGATCCAGAGTTTAAGTCTCGGTTTGAACGTGAAGCACAGAATATTGCTAAGCTCAAGCATCCCAATATCGTGCAAGTCTATGACTTCGATTATGATGTGGAAGCCGAGAGCTACTACATGGTTATGGAATTGATTGACGGTTCTACGCTTAAAGACCGTCTTTCATCCATTGTCGCGCGTGGGGAATTGCTGCCCATACCTGAAGTGATTCGCATTATGCGCGAGTCGGCCAGCGCCTTGGCCTATGCCCACAGCCGTAATATGATCCACCGCGATGTGAAGCCCGCAAACCTCATGCTGGATCATGACAACCGCGTGGTTCTGACGGATTTTGGTATTGCTAAAATCGTAACTGGCGCTCAATTTACAGCCAGTGGTGGTATGGTCGGCACACCGGCATTCATGGCTCCTGAACAGGGGCTAGGCGAGGCGGGTGACGAACGTTCTGACTTGTACTCGCTGGGCATCATCATGTTCCAGATGCTCACCGGCCAACTGCCTTATGATGCTGAGACACCGCTTGCCATTATCCTTAAACATCTAAACACCCCTACGCCGATTGCGCGTGATGTTAATCCCAACGTGCCGGAAGAACTGGATCGCATTGTCCGCAAGGTGATTTCCAAAGAAGCGCAAGATCGGTATCAATCCGCCGGGGCCTTGATCGAAGATTTAGATCGATTTGCCCATACCAACGCTGAATTTGATGTCCAACCGAGGTCTT
>JACDGI010000335.1 GCA_013821665.1 Anaerolineae bacterium | reverse complement strand
CCCTTGATGTCAGTTGGGACTTACAGTTAGCTGCCACCACCGCTGTCATTTTGCCGGTAGTGTTGCTGTTCTTCTTTACCCAACGCTACTTTATCAAGGGCATCGTCATGACTGGCCTCAAAGGCTAAACCTCACTTCACATATTTCCCTAGGGGAGGGTCTTAGATCCTCCCGCCTCGCGTAGGGTTTATTTTTTTGTCGTCAGTTACAATTTATATTTGCTAAGTTTACTTTCGGTTTGTCCGACAAACTATTTCCTCACCATCCTCCAACCCGCTTAACAATCTTGCTCCCTCAAAATAGTTAATGCCAACGCCCCCAAAGAGTTACAAAATGTTCTTCCAAAATGTAACCCATTCGCCCGTGCCATCTGCTATGATTTTCGTAGGGACGCGATATATCGCGTCCGCGCCCCTTAACATCTTGTCTTTGGCAATTCTGGCACAAAACCGACCTTTGCCATTGCCGAAATTGCGACCACCGGGTGTCCTGTGGGCCAAATGTCAGGACAGCACTGACGATATTTGCGACAAATGACTTATTCTCAACATCAACAACATCATTTTCGCTGCCATATCTCACCTATTTGAGGGGCAACCCTGACACAAAATTGGCTTGTTGCAAGTGCAATTTTTCTAACAATTGCAACATTTACAACATTTTGATCATGGCATCGACTGCCGCCGCCACTGCCGCCATAAAACAAAAAGAGGCGCTTTAACACCTCTCACGAATTTGTATTGACTACCGATTGGATTACTCGCTAAACGCCACCGCAAACCGGAATCGTACATCATCATCAAACCACATCGGGAAGTTCGTCCCCCAAACATTGTTCAGCAGATTGAAATGCATCCCATTTTTCATAACAGGTTGACGATTGTTGAAGTTGAGCAGCGACGGTTCACCCGGCGCAACCAAAGCCGCGTCTAAAGTCTCGATCTCTACCACACTTTGTCCGTCACGGTATTCGATACCGTTCTCCACTGCATGAAGTTTTCGGTTGCCATTCTTAATCACATCCAAAGGTGAAATCGCACTGCCTAGCTTATCCATCGTCCATTGTCCATCAGCCCGCGTGACCGGATTAAAGCTAAACCAAGCCGCTTCTGGCAACCGAGTGGCAGGTTTCTCAAACCACTGCACATCAAAACGAATCCTGCTTTGATCCTCTGGCAAATCAATTTGCACCCATATTACTTTCGGACAACCATACTTAGAGGATGCTTCATCGGTCATTTTTAACTGAAGCAAAAAGGACTGACCCTGCCCATCATGTTTTTCATATAGATTGATAAGCTTAGGCATCCAGAAACAACTTTCCGCTTGCGCCAATTCCATACCCGGCTTGGTATAGTCGTCCAACGACCACATCCGCGTTTTACGCTTGTTGATGATATAGTTTTTCCAGAAGTGGTCATAATCCGACTGTGAAAATGTTTGATAACGGAATAGCCCTAACGTCTGTGTTTTGGATGCCCAATTACGCCGGCTTTTTTTCTCGATGAGCTTGGTTATCGCGCCCGCCTCCGAATCAAATCCGATTTCAAACTGGGGTGTGTCAAAAACGGTTGAACGATCTTTTACCACTTGATAACCCGCTGTGTGCGGCAGTTTTGGCTGAATAGCATTCAGATGATTATGTGCTTCTTTCGACAGTGGCGTATCGCCCAGCGCTTTCACAGCATCATCCACATAAGCCCGTTGTTCCGCCCATGAGGATTCGAATGTGCGAAAAAGTTCAGTCGAGCGGGCGCTTTGGAACACTTTTTGCTCGTAATTCACATAATCTTTGAGATAAGTTTTTTCGTCCATACCCCACGTGTGTTCAGGTATCATCATCAACTTATTACTGAATCCAACCAATTTCTGATCAGTCGCTTTGACCTGTCCCGATGCCAACCAATGCTCTCGCAGTCGTAACAGTTCACGATAACGATTTATTTTCGTCGGGTCTGATCCTGTACCGTGAATCCACGTATCGCCCATTTCCTGTTCGATTACTGGCAGTTGCGCATCTACGTCTAATAAGTGAGTTGCGAAAGCATCCATTGTCGAGCCGATGATCTCAGCATCAGGAAACTTTTCTCGTAAATCACGGAAAATCTTTTGAACTTCTTCCAGTGATTGCGCCCCGTGGTTATCATTGGTGTGCGCAAAGGCCAGCGTATGTGCCAACCCCTCCACCCGTATCAATCCACCGTAGCCACTCTTTTGATACATGACCATCACGTCGGTATTACTGCTCGAATCTTTCCATACAAAAGTTGTTGGCACATCCGGTGGTGTTGAGGCTTCGTTCGCTCCGAGGTGAATAAACCGTATACCGGCCTCCGCGACCAACGGCACCATCCCTCGTGTATGTCCCGGCACATCAGTCATCTTGCCCGAAATCGTCTTCATGCCGAAGCGCTTATCGAGTTGATGCGAAAGGCTTAAACCGTGTTTGAATAGCGACTGACTCATTAACTCGGTATGGGTAGTAAAAGGCAGCCCGTGCCATCGAATATCACCCGCCTCGATAGCCTTTTCCATTTCCTTGCGCTTCTGTGCGCTTCCGTGTTCCAAATATTCGTAGATTAACCACGAGCCAGTCGTCCAAATAAAGCGGTCTCCACTGCCTGTTTCCTTTAATTTTCGCGCGGTATCAATTGCGCTAGGAATGAACACATCAAAATAGGTTTGAACGACATTTTGGGCTAAATCCGTGAAGCCAATATCAAGGTGCGTCTTAAAAACAAGGTGTATGGTTTCGCGAACAGGCATGGTATCTAACTCTTTTGTGGTAGTGATATTTAAGCAATAACGTATTACGAGTATCCATTCTAATGTTCAGAATGTCCCTTTGGAAATTGCCAATAATTTTATTTTCGCAGAATCAAACAGCGATTATGCAGTCTGATTTTTTGGCTATACCTGCTGTGAACAGTGTTTAGACACTGATGAATCGGTCTAGGCACGACCATTGGCTCCCACGCTCGGCGTGAACCCATAAGGGCAAACTAAAATAACTCTGTTTTTCAGTGCGCCAACCCGGCCCTTGTGCGACTTCGCCTGTGAATAGATTGCGCCATTCTCCGGCTGGAAGATAGTAAGTCACCTTACAATTAGCTGAGAAAACGGGTGCGACCAACAGCGCCGAACCCAACATGTATTGCATGTCGAGATAACGGCAGGTTGGGTCATTCGGGAATTCCAGAATCATGGCACGCATAACCGGCCAACCATAGACGTGTGCGTCTTTGGCACTGTCAAGAATATACGGCATGATGCTGTTCTTAAGCTGGTTGAAAAACCGCAGCACATCAATAGACTCATCATCGAATGTCCAAGGCATTCGCACGCTCGTATTCCCATGCAAGCGGCTGTGTGACGAAAGCAGCCCAAAAGCTACCCAACGCTTATACAGGTCGGGCGTGGCTGTGCCTGTAAACCCGCTGATGTCATGGCTCCAGAAGCCGAAGCCGCACAGGCCTAATGACAGCCCACCGCGTAAAGTCTCTGCCATCGATGCATAAGTTGAGGTACTGTCTCCACCCCAATGGATGGGATATTTCTGCCCCCCACAGGTAGCAGACCGCGCGAACAGAACAGCCTCACCTTCGCCTTTTTCTGCTTTGAGCAGGTTAAACACCGTCTGGTTGTAGAGATAAGTGTAGTAGTTGTGCATCCGCTCTGGATCGCCACCATTGAAATATTTCACATCCAACGGAATACGTTCGGCAAAGTCGGTCTTGAAAGAATCGACCCCTATATCCAGCAGCGCTTTAAGTTTGCTGGCATACCACGCACAGGCCTCTGGATTACTAAAATCGACGAGGCCAATCCCCGGTTGCCAATCATCTACCTGATAGACATCACCATCTGGTCTCATCAATAGATAGGATGATGCCATACCTTCCTCGAACAGTGGCGATTTCTCGGCAATATAGGGGTTAATCCACACACAAACACGAATCCCCTTCGCCTTGATGTTTCGCAACATGCCAGCCGGATCAGGGAAATACCGCTTGTCCCAAATGAAGCTGCTCCACGTCAGTTCCTTCATCCAGAAGCAGTCGAAATGAAACACGCCAATAGGAATGCCATGTTCTTCCATGCGCTCGATATTCGACAGAATAGCCTGTTCATCGTAGTTGGTTGTAAACGATGTCGATAGCCACAACTGGAATGACCAATCCGGCACTTCCGCGGGTCGCCCACTGAGCATCGTATATTGATTCAACACGTCTTTGTTGGTCGGCCCACCAAACAGATAATAATCAAGGCTGTGTCCCTCAGCGCTGAACTGCGTCCGGCTGACATGGTGTGACCCAAACTCAAACGATACCCGCCCCGGATGGTTGACCAACACACCGTATCCCTGACTGGTCATATAGAAGGGGATATTTTTGTAAGCCAACTCCGAATTTGTTCCGCCATCTTCGTTCCACGAGTCGATGCTTTGCCCATTTTTGACGAACGGGCCGAAGTGTTCACCTAATCCATAGACGGTTTCACCAGCTTGTAACGACAACTGCTCACGGAGATAAGTGTGTCCGTTTTGCGTGAATAACCCGATGGATTGTGCTTCACTCTCGGTCAAGATTTCATCGCCGCGATAATAGGAGATTTTCCAATCGCCTTCGACCGGCACGACCACCGAAAACTGTCCGACTTTGAGCCATGCTCTCTTATCATCTTGACCGATCTCAACATCCGCATTTTTGAGGCTGTAGTCGAGATCAAACGCTGGTAATCGTTCTCGTCGCCCTTTGAAGTGGGTGAGTTGCACCCGAATCACATCCGGCATTGGTGATGTAAACCGCGCCGTGATAATTGTTCCCTGTAGATAATCACTCCGCGTCTGAATAACATGGTCATAACCGCTTATAACTAGCGCGTCGTCTTCAATGGTGACATCCACGATAGTTTTCGGGTAAATGGCTTGCGTTCCCGGCAACAACTGCCATTGCCCATGATCGAATTTCATGCGTTCGCTCCCTTGTTTGCAATGTCGTTATCAATGTGTTGATCAAAAATGGTTTACTTTAAACTTCCTGCCATAATGCCTTTGGTCAATGTCCGCTGGAACAGAAAGAAGAATACGATACACGGCAGTATCCCCAACAGGGCGGATGCGCTGGTGGTGGTCGCATCCATATTATGCTGACCCTGTAGGATAGCAATCGCCAGTGGAACCGTCTGCTTGGCATTGGAAACCAGCATAATCAGTGGTAGAAAAAACTCATTCCACGTCCAGATGAAAAAGAATGTGAACAGCACCGAAAGCGAAGGCAAACTAATTGGTGCGACAATCCGTGTGAGCAGTTGAAATTTGTTGCAGCCATCCACTGTTGCCGCTTCAATCATTTCACGCGGGAAAGAACTAAAGACTGAACTCAACAGATAAGTTCCAAAGGCGCTTTGGATGACCGTAAAAATCAGAATAATCGAGATTTGCGAGTCGTAAATCTTAGCGAACTTCGCGAAATAATAAAGCGGATAAGCCAGTGACTCGTGTGGCAGCGTGTTGGCGATCATAAAGAAGATCAAAAATACCACACGTCCTTTGACCTTACCGACCCCCAGCGCAAAGGCGTTCAGCAGCGAGAGTAACACGCCGAACACCGCCACCGACAAGCTGATAACCGTGCTGTTAATCAGTTTATTGGTGAAGTCCACTCGATTCCAAAAGTCGATGATGCCTTGCAGGTAGAAACCGGACGGCAAGCTCATCGGCCCATTGTTCGCATATTCAATAGGCGTTTTAAAAGCATTCAAAATCACAATGGCGAAGGGCGACAGCATAAACAGCAATAACGCCAACAGGGCAATCAAGAAGATATATTGGCCGATGCCGTTGTGCAGTCTTTGTGCTTTGACCATTATAAATTTTCTCCCAGCGAACGCCCTTGACGGGTTTGGAAGTTAATAAACAAAACCGTCACCACTAGAATGATGAGTGTCATAATGGTAGATATGGCCGCACCATAACCGACATTCGATTTTTCAAAAAAGTTCTGGTAAGCGAAATACGAGGGAACCATCGTCGCTGTACCCGGCCCACCGCGCGTCAGCACAAAGATCTGACCGAATATTTTGAGGGCGTAAATGGTCGTTGTCAGGATGACTACGAAGATTTCAGGCCGTATGATTTGTAGGGTGATATAGAAGAATCCTTGCAACCCGCTTGCCCCATCCAGGGCTGCCGCCTCCAGCAATTCAGGGTCAATTCTTTGCAGCGCCGACATGAAAATCACGAGAGGATAACCAATTTGGAACCAGATCATGATGACCATCACGGTTGGTAAAGCCGTTGCGGCATCACCCAGCCAGTTGTGCGCCAAAAAACCCAGTCCAATCGACCTCAAAAACCAGTTGAACGTGCCGTCTGGTTGCAGCAGCCAACCCCAGATGACACCGGCAATCGCCACTGGCAAAATCTGTGGCAGATAAAACCCGCCTCTGAAAAAATTGGATACAGGCTTGCCGAAGCGATCCGCCACGTAACCAAAAAGCACCGTCGATAAAAGCAGTCCAATAATCGTTGGAATAATCGTAATGGCAATAATCAGGATTAGGTTATTTTTGAAGGATGCCCAAAAAGTCGTATCGCGCATGAGTTTTTGATAATTGGTTAGGCCAATCCACACGGGTGTACCAATCCCCTGCCACTTGGTAAAACTCACGCCGATGTTCATCAGAAATGGCAAAATAATAATGATTGTGAACATCACGATACCGGGGATAAGGAAAATACCGTACCCGCTGTTAAGTGTTGATTTATTTTGTAATCGCTTCCGGCTCGTTTTTGCATGCGATGCTGCAAATGGTTGACCGGCAGAGGTTATTTTTCGGGTCATAGAAAAGTCCTAGCAGAAGCGAGCTTTAATTTGCCAGCCTCTCATAACGCACTGAATTGTTGTACGTTGTTTAATGTTCAGATATTTTTTGTAGGCGATGGATGGCATACTCTTTATAGAGAATGCCATCCATAACCGATAACAATTGCCTATGAAGTTGGCTTATTGTCGGTGTAGTTCGTGCCAATCGCATCCAAAAATGCGCTCGGTGTTTCCGAACCATCAATCAACTGCTGCACATTCTGCACCAGCACATCGTAGTAGCCCGGAACCGGCCAATCGGGATAGAACGCGAGGCCATCGTTCTTGACAATCGTCGCGAAGTTCTCGTTCAGCACCTTGATCTTCGGATCAGTAATCTTGGTCAAGTCAGCATTCACCGGAACACCGCCCGAATTACCGAGAAGGGTTTGATTATCTTGTTGAAGAGTCAGGTCGATGAAGTCATAAGCCAAATCTTTGTTTTGTGACCCAATCGGCACGACCCACAGGTTGCCACCTGAACCCGGATGCAGAGTGTTACCGGGGAATAGGAACGTATCCCATTCGAAGTTCTTGATCTCGGTCATGAAGCGCCCGTACCACCAACTGCCGGAGATCAAAATGGGGAACTTGCCATTTTCCCACGCCACACCCATATCCTCAGCTTTAACACCTGTTGAATCCTTGCTGATATAGCCCTTAGTAACCCAATCGGCCATCTGTTCCGCGCCATACGTGAATTCCGGGCCGTGAAAGTCCACATCACCTTGATATAGTTGGAAGGCGTTGACGAACTTGCGGTCGGCTTTGCTCAGCGCCAGTTCGTAGAATATTTGCTGGGCAGGGTATTCCGCGCCGCCCACGGCAATCGGGGTAATACCAGCTTTGACGAAGGTATCCATAGCCGTCTCAAACTCAGCTAATGTGGTCGGGACGGTGACGTTGTATTTGGTGAACATATCCTTGTTGTAATACACCATGACGTATTCACCGTAGTCGGTCACACCGTACCATTTGCCCGAACCCATAATTCCTTTATCGTCATAACGCGCCACAGTTGCCACGCTTGGAGGCAGAATTTTGTCCCAACCGCGCTTGGTCACTTCGTCCGATATATCGGTCAGTAACCCTTGTGTCGAAAGCAAACCAGCGGTTGCATTGCCCTTAGGTGATTCCATCACATCCGGTGCGCTGTCCGAGTTCAAAATCATTTGCGCGGTCTGGCGGATTTGTTCAAACCCTTTTTGCTCGTAAGCAATCTTAACTCCGGGGTGTGAAGCTTCGAAGGCTTTCATGGCGGATGCCCATGCTGTTCCCATCGCGCCATTGTCGGATTCGAAGTGCCATACTTTGAGGGTTTTTGTATCCTGTGCCGAGGAAACTTGCACAGTCAATAAAAGGGTCATCGCTAATACTATAGGCAGTACTCTTGACATTTTTCTAAACATAACTATTCTCCTTGAGGGGATCGTGTTAATCGCTTGAGGATTTAAGTGAAGCCTTCTCACCGGTTTTCTTTGCCGAAGCATTCACTTTCCCCAACTTCAAAACCGCATACTATTTGGACGCTCGCTGCATATTGTTTTGCCTCTTCGATAACCTGCCTTCCTTTCACTCAATTTTTAGCGTGGTTTGCTGGTGCTGTTTCGAATAACCAGCTTCGGTGGAATTAAAACCTGTTCGGGTTCGCTGTTCACGTTTTCCAATGCGCGAACCAACATACTGATGGCCCGATACCCCATCGAATAAGTGGGGAAATTAATATAAGTCACCGCTGGCATAGTCAGCTCGGCAATAC
>JACDGI010000334.1 GCA_013821665.1 Anaerolineae bacterium | reverse complement strand
AATCAATATGGCGCGATCCGTTTGGGGTCGCTCAGCGGGCAAAGCAAGCGGCTCGCTGACTGTCCAATAAGCATTGATGGCGATGTTGGTCACACCTGTATCGAAGGAAGCATAGACCTTATCGCCCTCGCCCCATGTGACTTTGAAACCCAACACATTCTTATAGAAATTAAAGCACGCGGAAAAATCGACTTGATCCACCAGCAAACGGGTGAAGGTATATTTCAGGTTGAGCATTTTGAGTGATTTACGCTTTCATGACTGTTTCTTGGGCTTTTTGGCGGCCTTCTTCTTAGGCATCGGCACATTTTTCTCGGTAATGGCTACCAATTTGTTGAGCCAATCCTGATCTTCAATCAATGTACCGTCGATGACGATGGATGGTTTGGCTCCTTCATAGGGTGGCGCTTCTTGATAATGATCGCCGACATGGATTTTGCCCTGCGGCGTGACTTTGATAAACAGCGTATCGTCGCAGACAACCCCAATCACTTTTCCATTGCAATATAGCGTATATTCTCCGAACATCTTTTGCGCCGAGACACCGGCTGCATGGGTCTGATCGAGAATATAGTCGATGGTTGATTGTGAAGTGGACATGATGACCTGCCTTTTAGCTGCCGAGCGGCGCGAACAAATCAACCGAGTTGCCATCAGGATCATGAACGGTGGCGTAGCGCTGACCCCAGAAGGCATCAAACGGCGCTTTGTGACCTTCATAACCTTTGGCCGTCAGACGTTGATAAGTCGCATCGACTTCGGCTGGACTGTCACACAGAAAAGCAAGACCGATGCTGTGACCACCGGCGGGCGGTGTCCAAGTTGGATCAATCGATTGGATGAGTTGGGCGGTGTCAAATGCGAGGCGGATGCCACCGGCTTTATACTCGACATGGTCTTCGGTGGCGGGCACTTCAGGAATATCGAGGCCGAGCGCACGGTAAAAATCCAGCGACGTTTTCATATCTTTGACAGTCAAGCCAACGAGATCGAATTTGGGGGACATGGTGATGACTCCTTATATGAGTGCTTGTGTACAAGCCCAAGCATATCAAAAAGTGAGGCCGGGGGATTGTAAGAACCCGACATCTTGCTGTTCGCGGCGATAATCACGCGGAGTGAGGCCAGCCAGCGCTTTGAAGTCGTGGATGAAGTGGGCTTGATCGTAATAACCGGCACGGTAGGCCACATCTGTGAGGGGCAGCGCGGGTTGGTGGAGCAGATGAACAACCTGACGGAAGCGTGTCAGGCGGGTAAATTGGCGTGGGCTGAGGCCGGTGTGCTGGCGGAAGGCGCGTTCGAGCTGGCGTTCGCTGAGTGAGAGGTTGGTGCGGAGAGTCGTAACACTGATGTCGCCATGCGCTTTACGGACGGCAGCGATGGCGGATTGGACTGTTTGGTCGAGCGAAGGCAGTTGATGCAAACGGTGCAGAAGGAAGGCTTCCAGAAGCGTGATTCTTTGTTGGGCGGTGGAGGCTTCGATGAGTTGATCAGCGAGGTCGTTGGTGGTGCAGCCCCAGAGCGAACGGAGATTGAGGGTTTCATCGGTGAGTTCGTGGAGTGGCAGCCGGAAGAAAGCTGCGCCTCCACCGGGTTTGAAGCGGATGCCGACCGTGATCGATTGGCTGGCGACCGGAAGCACGATGGCCTGACTCATGGCACCGACCACCTCAAGCGTATCGGTCATGAGAATATCGGTGCAGCCATCAGGCAGGATGCGGTTGATGAGCGGTGTGGGCGAGGTGATGCTCCAATAGCAGGCGACGTAGGGCGCAAGGGCGGGATGTGGTGGGTATTCGCGGTAAGGTGAAATCATGTGATTAACCGCAGAGGCACAGATAAAATCAAAGATAAGGAGAGAAGATGGCTTAACATAGGAGATATTTTAGTACAAAAGTTCGCATCCGTCAATTGTGGCGGACATACTGGAAAATGTGAAAACGTGCTATATATTGACCGGATAATGACCGAAAGCGCATAATCTTGTTTTTGCAAAAGTGATTTTCTTAAAATCAATTGGAGTTTATCATGCCGCCCCTCGAAACAATTTATCTTATTCACCATTCGCATACCGATATTGGGTATACCTACGACCAGCCGATTCTGTGGGAGATGGATCGACGCTTCATTGACGAGGCTATTGATCTGTGTGAGCAGTACGACGACACTGAGGATCATGCGTACCGTTGGAATATTGAAACCGTCGCGCCGCTGCTGTATTGGCTGAAGCACAGCAGCGATAAGCAGATCGAGCGGTTGGTCAAACTGGAGAAGGCCAGGCGCATCGAGATCGCGGGGATGTACGCCAATATGACTCCGCTGGTGGACAGTGCCGAGTGGATCGAACTGATGCAGCCGCTGCATGGTCTCCGAAAAGATTATGGCTTCACCATCCGCAACGCCATGAATTGCGATGTCAACGGGCATAACTGGACGCTGACCGACGCGCTGTTGGACGCGGGCATCACCGGCTTCAGCATGGCGATTAACGAGCATTCGGGCGGCGCACCGCTCAACCGTCCCAATCTGTTTAAGTGGCAAGCGCCCAGTGGCCGGACGCTAAACACGCTCAACGGCTGGCATTACGTCATGGGCAACTTCATGAAGATCGGCGAGAGCATGGAAGGTTGGGAGACCTTTGGTTTGCCCTTCCTGACGCAGAAGCTTGAGTCGCTCCACTGGCCCTTCCCGATGGTGAATATCCAACTCACGAATCCTTATGGGGATAACAGCGGCGTTTATCGCCAACTGCCGGAGTTCATCAAGGCGTGGAATGCCAAGGGTTTGCTGCCGCGTATGCGCTTCGCCACGCTGCAAGATTGGTGGTCGGCGGCGGAGCAGCACAGCGACAAAATGGAGACGGTACGCGGCGATTGGACGGACTTCTGGAATTATGGCGGTGGCAGCAGCGCCCGCGAATCCACACTGAACCGTGCCAGCCGTTCACGTTTGGTCACAGCGGATTCGTTGTACAGCGCTGTCGAGACACTGCCGCAAACACCCGCACAAGAAGTACGCTTGTCCGGTGTGGAGCAAAAACGTCAAGAGGCATGGCACGCGCTGGCGATGTATGACGAGCATACTTGGGGCGCTGATCTGGCGGTGTGGGACCCGAACAATGAGGATGCCGCCACACAGTGGTATCACAAAGGGATTCAAGCGCACACCGCCCGCAGCCTGAGCCTGATGTTACAGCGGGACGGCATCGCGGAACTGGCACAGTCTATTCCGGCACAGGAAGGCGACGCGCTGGTGGTCTATAACCCGACGGCGTGGGCGAGACGACTCAATGCGCCCATCCCCGCTACTATCAGCAACGAGACTCTGCGTGGGATGCGCGATGATGCCAATTCCAGCCGTCACCATCAAGACCGCTCGGACTTTTACAATCCAACCAAGTGGTGGCTGCCCGATGCGGAGATTCCCGCCTTTGGCTATACGGTCATCAAGCGCGATCAACTGGTTCAGCAAGGCACGCCGCAGGTATCGGATGTGGACGTGGTAGAGAATGATTATCACCGCCTGACATTCGATAAGGTGCGCGGCGGACTCAAAAGCTGGTACGACAAAACGCTCGGTCGTGAACTGATCGACAGCAGCAGCGACTTGCCCTTCGGCGGCGTGATTTATGAGCGTCCGGCTGAACCTGCACAAGATAATCCACGGCGGACGTTTTATAAAAGTATTGATCTCGCCAGCGCGCGCGATGTGTGGGTGACGGATTGGAAGGCCGACCGTTGGAGCGCTAAGACCGTCACGTCGCATGAGGTCATACGGCTGCCGATTGGCTGGCGGGTGACACAAACCTTGACCGTACCGGAATTGGCATCACCAGTCACATTACGCGTATTCCTACCCGACAGTGCGCCGTGGGTCGAGATCGCCTCGGAATGGTCGATGGGACTCAATCCGCAGCCAGAAGCCACTTACGTCGCTATGCCCTTTGCGCTATCTAAACCGATTGCCCGCTTTGATATTGGCGGTGTGTCGGTCGAGATGGAGAAAGATCAAATCCCCAACTGCTGCAAGGATTATTTCACGGTGCAGAATTGGGCTGACCTGTCGACGGATGAATGGGGCGTGACGGTGGCTTGCCCTGAAAATCCGATGGTGATGTTCGGCGATTTCACCTATGGGCATGATATTCGCAATGCTGTGGTCGAGAAAGGCTTGTTCCTCGGCTGGACAACCAACAATTATTGGGAAACAAATTTCCGTGCCCATCAACCGGGGAAAGTCACCGCACGTTATATCGTGCAGCCGCATAAGGGCTCATTCGATGAACAGGCCGCGCACCGCTTCGGTATGGAACAGTGTATGCCGATTATCGCCCAGTCACGCTTTGAACATCCGCTGCCAGAGGCCAAGCTCCCACGCAGCAGCAGCCTCCTCGAACTGCCGCAGTCGCCGGTTCTGACGCTGCACGTTCTCCCTGATGAAGAAGGGGCAGTCGTGATCCGTTTGCTCAACGCCTCAGATAGTAAGCAAGAGGCCGTCATTGGTTCAGGGCTGCTGAAGATTGAGCGGGCGGAAGCCTGTAATTTATTTGGTCAGCCGCTCAAGCCGTTGAGCCTGAATAATGGCAGCGTGACGGTTGAGATCGAGCCGCGCCGTACCAGTGTCATCCGCTTGGGCGTGCGCGTGTAATAAATCAAGCAGATTGTGACATTGAAACAGGGCGAGTCGTGTAACTTGCCCTGTTGTGTGAATGGGAAAGCCTTTTGACAGCATCATACCCGATGCCGATAATGGAGCAGTAAAGTAACCAACAAGGCCGATGCGATGCAAGTTGAAAATACGGTGTTCATCAGTTACCGGCGGACGAATACCTATATGGCGCGGGCAGTCTACCAGAACTTGACCGCCAACGGTTATGACTGCTTCTTGGATGTTGAGTCGATTGATGCCGGTTCGTTCACACAGATCATCCTCAACCAGATCGCGGCGCGGGCGCATTTCGTGCTGATCCTCACACCCAGCGCCTTGGAACGCTGCGTCAATCCCGATGATATGGTGCGGAAGGAAATCGAGCGGGCGCTTGACCAGAAACGCAACATCGTGCCGCTGCTATTCGACAACTTCGATTACGGTAAAGCCCAGCAGTATATGACGGGCAAGCTGGCGGTTTTGCCCCAATATAACAGCGTCGAAGTACCGCTGAATTATTTTGAGGAGGCTCTAACACGCTTGCGGACTCGCTTCTTGAGCCAACCGCTGGATACGATTTTGTTTCCCACGCCGGTCGGTGATCAGCAAGCCGTGTCGGAGGCCAAAGCCAATGCCGAAGCGCAGCCAGCGGTCACAGAGGCTAATCTGAGTGCCGAAGCATGGTTCGAGCGTGGTTTGCAGCGGGATCAATCTGACAGCGCTGGCAAAATCGCAGACTTCAGCCACGCGATAACGCTGAATCCCAAATTTGCCGAAGCCTATTATGATCGTGGTATCGCCTATTTTTATCAGGGTGATTTGGACGCGGCGATTGTGGATTACAGCCAGTCGATTGCACTGGATGCCACATCCCCCGAAACCTTCAACAATCGCGGGATTGCTCGCAAAGCCAAAGGGGATATGCAAAGCGCGATTGCAGATTACAGCGAAGCGATCCGCCTTAATCCACAGTACGCGGAAGCCTACGATAATCAGGGCATCGCGCTCAAAACGCAGGGCGATTTAAGCAACGCCATCGCGAATTATGGGTTGTCGCTGCGACTCAAACCGAATGCCTCGACTTATTACAATCGTGGCAGCGCATGGATGGCACAGCAAGATTGGGCGAACGCAGCGGCGGACTTTGAGGCTGGTATCCAACTCGCAGCGGATTACATCAACAATTATCTGGGGTTGGGTGGCGCGTTATACAGCCAAGGTGATTTGCAGGGCGCGATAACCGCCTTTGAAAAGGCCTTGAAGATTGATGCGAATAACAGCCTTGCGCAAAAGAATCTGGCAATACTGCGGCAGCAAATTGATCCATAAGTAACAGGGCAAGTCACACGACTCGCCCTGTTTATGTCGATTAGTTGATGTTCACTGGCGAGGAAAACATCATGCCGCCGCGTTTTTTGAGAAAGTCATCACGGGCATCCAGTTGAGACTTGAGGCCGTTGAATGACCGTTCCAATAACTCATATGACAGTTCGGTAAGGTCGTCGTAAGCGCACTGGGTCAGCGCATAGACCGCTACTTCGCGGATAAACGCGCCGGGGTATCCGACCAACGCCGGAATCAGCCCCTTGTGATCATCCTGCCAGAACGTACCCAGATATTGGCGCAGCATTTTTTCGGCATCCACCGCCGCCCGTGTTTCGGGAATGATGAAGATGCGATCCAAGCGACCGGGGCGCTTAAGCACACGCTCGTCAATCGCTTCAGGATAGTTGGTGGTGGCGATCAGCAAAGTCCCTTTGTCGTTGATCTCCGACTCGTTGCCATCCAGCACGTTCAACACCAGCGCCTTTTCCTCTTCATGTAGATAAGCATCCAGTTCTTCCAGCAGGATCAAGGTGGGCAGCGACGATGAAGCCGCGACTGACAGCGCTTGTTCGATTTTATCAAAGGACGCACCGTAATCCGTGCCTTGTCGGCGTACCGCGCTCGACACATAAATCACCACATGTTTTTGTTCCAGTGCCCACTTCGCCAGCGCCGAGCAGATCATCGTCTTACCCGTACCGGGCACACCTGCCAGCAGCAGCTTGCGGAAGGGCTTGAGGTTCAAGCGCCGGTACACATCCACGCCCTTGGTGAAGAACGAACTCACGTCCTCCATCAGATCATGCTTGAGCTTGTCCGGCAGTACGATTTCGTCCCAATGCACTTTCGGCACAAACGACTCGCTTTTGCCGCCAATCACGATGACCTTATCGGTGGCTTCGAGCGCCTCCGACAGGCGTTTACATTCCTCGCTGAAGCTGAACCACACCGGAATAAAGGCTTCCGGCACAGCGGCGAGACAAGTCATCCGCCAACAATTCACCTCATCGGTATAATACGAGGCCACCACCATCACTTCGACACGCTCCTCATCCCGCGCGAAGACATAGATATTCGCGCCGGTTTGGTGCGTCACCCTGCCGACATAATCCAGATCATTCATGCGCAGCGCCACCGGACAATCCACCGGCGTGATGTCGACAAAGCGATAATCCTCCCCCAGCGCAAAATCCGGCACGAACTTTGCCAGCACCGAAAGATCAAAGATATATTGCGGTGAGAACAGCATAATCGGGTTTTGCTGAGCGTGATCTGGAATCCAATCCGTATCAAGCCAACTTCCCAATACATCCATTTTGAGGGCCGAACCTGCCAGTTCCGGCCCACAGCAGCCATACGTAACCATAGGTTTTTTATCCTTGTTGATTTCGTTATCGATTTTTGTCACTGATCAAGCTGTGTTTGTCGTAACTTGCCGTTCGAAAAGAGAGTCGGGTAGTCCATCTCCGGCCCTTAAGGAAGCAGTTTAGCAAAGAGTGTTTTATAAGTCCATAGTGGCTCTTAAAGGGTCAATAAATGCGAACAATTTATTGACAACCGTACTATCTTTGCCGGTTGGACTATCGGGGCTGGTTCATACGTTTAAACAATTCATCCAACTGCTCGCGGGAGGCACGGCTGGAATTGGCTGAAAAGCCGTGCGTGGTTTCGAGGCTTCCGGCCTTCAACTGTTCAATGACACTGGCGATATATTCAGGCAGCGGTGTAGCGTTGGTATGCAAACCTACACCGCCCAGATCGGTATCCACAGCCGGAGGAATCACCTCGACAACGGTGATGGGTGTGCCGGAAAGTTGATGTCGCAGTGACAGCGTGAAAGAGTGCATGGCGGCTTTGGTCGCGCCGTAGATGGGCATCATCGCCATCGGGCTAAAAGCGAGGCCGGAGGTCACATTGAGGATGGCGGCTTGCGCTTGCTGCATGAAGTGCGGAATAAACAAAGTCGCCAGATGAATCGGCGCATCCAAATTGATGGCGATTTCATTGTGGATGGTTTCCCATTCCGGTGCTTGTTGGAGTTGGAAGCGCTGTTGAATCCCCGCGTTATTGATGAGGACGTTGAGCGCAGGGAACTCGCTTGTCACCCATTCGAAGAGGGCGACCCGTTCATTGGAATCAGCCACATCACAGACATAGATTTGCAACTGTGGATATTTGGCCTGTGCTTCCTTGAGTTTATCCTCACGCCGCCCGCAGATAATCACGGTGCTGCCCACTTGCACAAACTGCTCCGCTAATCCCAAGCCGATGCCGGATGCGCCGCCGGTGACGAGAACGGTATTGCCGCTGAGTTCCATGATAATCTCCCCACATTACACTAAAACTTTGGCTTGATTATAGCTCTGTGGAACCAAATCGTTTTACAGAAGTTCAGATTTAAAAAGTGTTGCCTTGTCTGGTTCCCTCCATCGCTTTCGGGCGAGCATTAGGTCTTTCAGAGGTAGGTACCCATAAATTCAGACGAAATAGCACAGTTTCATGTTTGTCTAATGGGTTATCAAACGGTTTGCGAGTCCCGTTTAAGGCTTGTCCGGTATTGTTTTACTCAAATGCCTAACCTAAATTCTGTTTTTGTAGGGGCGCGGATTTATCCCGCCCGCACTTATCACACAGAAATACCTGTTATTGAAGCACCT
>JACDGI010000333.1 GCA_013821665.1 Anaerolineae bacterium | reverse complement strand
CGCAAAGACCGCCCGTTACGCCCATGTTCCCGAACGCACCTTGCGCGATTGGCTCTATGCGGCACAGCGCGCGGCGGCAGCCTCCCGTAAATCCGCTGCAACGGCAACCCCAAAAGTGCAGCGGCGGATTTAGCCGGGCCAACCGCTGCACTGGCGGCAGCAGCCGAGCATCCCGCCGTGCAAAAATGTCATTTCGGCGGATCGCTCCCGTGCATCCGCCTGCCATTTCGGCGGGAAATATGCAAAATCTGCACTTAAATTGCAATTTGTGCATCAAGCAAAAAGCCAACCGCTAATCGCTTTTGTATTAACTCTCTGCGTCTCTGCGGTTCAATTGTATTTGTATTTTGTTTTGACTGGTGACTGATAGCTGACGACTGTTAACTGCTAACTCTAAACTATCCACTGATCGCTTGAAACAACATCTGCTTCCAGTGTGGAATGTCGATCTCCCAAACCACCTGCGCGTTGGCCTCTCGCTGGTGCAAATTGCCCCACACACTCACATTGAGGACTTCACCCGTCACGCCCAATTGATCCACCACCGTCATCCCGCGTGTCAGTTCGCTCTGATGCTCAATCGCCACATAATGCTTGCTCGCCCGCTTGACCACATTCGGATCAAGCGCCACCGCCATCGTCACTGGATCGGGCAGGGCAATCCCGATTTCGGCTGATTGTTTAAAATTGGCTGCCATCGCCACACTGTTACAATCGATTGTGAAGTGTCCTAGCGTCGTGTTCTGGTCACGAATGTAGTCAATATCATTCTGCCGTAAATTCGCATCACCCCGGCACAATTCCCAGCCCACCATCTCGATTGCGAGGCCGGACGAAAACACGATATGTGCTGCCTCAGGGTCAACCCAGATGTTGTACTCGGCTGCTGGTGTCACGTTGCCCACACAACACGCCGCCCCGCCCATAATCACGCATCGGCTGATGAGAGGCACAATCTCCGGTGCCTTGCTCACCGCCAGCGCGATATTAGTCAGTGGCCCTAACGTCACCATCACAATGCCGGGGTTCGTCTTCACCGTCTCGATAATCGCGTCCACTGCTGGCTTACTCTCAGCTTGCTGGCTCGGTGGTGGATAACCTTGGTCGCCCAAGCCATCTTGCCCATGAAACCACTGTGCGTTCTCATGCCGTCGTGTGAGCGGTTTGCTGGCACCCTTGTAAACCGGCACGCTCTTTCCGGTCAGGCCTACGGTATAAAGCGCGTTGCGGGTCGCCTGTTCCAACCCTACATTCCCCGCCACCATCGTGATCGCCTTCACATCCACATCCGGCCAACGCAGAGCCATAATCAAGGCTACCGCGTCGTCTGAAGCCGTATCGGTGTCGATAATAAATGCACGCGCCATAAAGTCTCCCCACTAACAGTCATTGAGCAAAGGTGTCGTAAGCCTAACCCACGCCGAACCAACCAACAATCCATCCAACGTCGAATGGTTTTTTATCATTAATCGGGATAATCCGCACCGATACTAACGCTTTCCCACGCCTCCCAATCCTGTATCGCCTTGGAGACATTCTCGCGCATTCCCTTGAGAGCTTCTGCCCCTAAAGCTAAGCGCAAAGGTGGGTTGGTCGCTTCCACGGCTTGAATGATCGCCTCGGATGCCCGTACCGGATCGCCTTTTTGTTGACCATCCACGTTCTTGAGGTTGGCGCGTCGCATTCCAGAACTCGCCGCATAATCAGGGATCACCTGCTCGGCTATCGCCATCGACCGTCCCGCGAAGTCAGTTCTGAATGCCCCCGGTTCCACGATCAATACTTTGATGCCCATCGGTGCCAGTTCCAACGCCAACGACTCGGAGAAAGCTTCTAAAGCGTGCTTGGTGGCACAGTAATGTCCCGAACCGGGGAAGCTCCGTTTACCACCTTGCGAACTCATGTTGATGATTGTTCCTGTATGCCGTTCCCGCATTGAGGGTAGCGCCGCCCGTAACACGTTCAACACCCCGAACACATTCACGTCGAATAGCGCCCGTACTTCCGCGTCACTTGATTCTTCAATCGCCCCGATCATCCCGTGTCCGGCATTGTTAACCAGCACATCAATCTGCCCGAAGTGCTGGATTGTTTGCTCGATTGCACTTTGCACTTGGGACGGTTCGGTCACATCCATCTGTAGACCCAGCACGCGCCCCGCCGCAAGCTGCTCGATTGCTCCGATTTGGGCTGCGTCCCGCACCGTTCCCACCAGATAATCGCCGTGCGCCAGTATCGCTTCACCCAACGCACGTCCCAATCCGGTTGAAACGCCGCTAATAAACCACACTTTTTTGCCAGTTGGTATGCTCACAATAGCCATATTGTTTCCTCAAAAATCCTAATAATATGGGGAAACAATAGCGCAAATTTCATGTAGATGCGATAACTCTCATGCGGTCAGTTGCGTATTGAAGAGGATTTTAACCGTAACGTGTGTACCTTTGTCGAGCGTGCTTTGCAGGTTGATCGTTCCGCCAATCAGCGCGACGTAATCCCGCACAATTGTTAAACCCAATCCGTTGCCACGCACTTCGTCGTTGTTGCTGGCACGGTATAGCGATTCAAATACTTTCTCTTGCTCATCTGCTGGTATCCCAATGCCAGTGTCCAACACGTCGATCAGGAGCATATCGGTTTTGCCCGTGACATTGAATTGCACAGGTGCCGTCGAAAACTTGAGCGCGTTAGAAAGCAGGTTGGTCATCACTTCCAGAACGATTTGCTTTTCGATCAAAATCGTAGCCGTTGCGCTGTTGATGTCGAGGCAAATTCGGTCATGTTTGCTTGTCTGGAATTGAGCGTCTCGGATCGCCAGTTTGCAGATGTATTCGAGTGAAGTCTCCTCTTTGGCGCTGGATATTTCCTTGTAATCGGTCTTTAATACCATGCCAATATCGCTCAAATGCTTTTCAATAAGCTTAAACTGCTCATCCACTCGTCCTTGATACGTCTCACGTTTTTCCTCGGTCAAACGGTCGGCATAACGGGTCAATATTTCGGTGGAAGTCCGTATAATAGCCAGTGGCGTACGGAACTCGTGCGAAATACGGGTGAGGATGCGGTCTTTCAATGTAACAAGATCGCGTTCTTTTTCAAGCATCACCTTCAGTCGTTCCAGTTCTAATCGTCTGGCTTCAGCCTGTTTATATTCATTGAGTTCATGCTCGGCTGCCTCTGACCGGAGTTGGTGAATTTCGGCCTCTTTACGAACCGTTTCAATTTCATACAACGTTCGCAAGGCTTGCGTTCGGATGTAGGATCGGTCATTGAAATTTTTGTCGCGCGTTTCATGGTAAGCGCGGTTATGGATAAGTGCTTGCTGGAAATCACCCAATTTTTCACTCACGTCGCACAATAATCGTCGCGCCTCCATGACGATATTACAATGTTCGGTTTGGGTCGCGAGTTTCAATGCCTTGCTTACGGCTTCCAGTGCCTTATCCGGTCGATGCTGCCGGTCAAATATTTTCCCCCGTTCAAACATCACTTCGCATTCAAGTAAAGACTGCGATGTCCTGACAATCGATAACGCCTGATCGAGATAGGTATGAGCGATGTTATAGTCTTGCATGTCAGACTTGGCTCTCGCCATGCCTGTGAGACCCAGTATCTTAGCCTCGGTAATGCGTTTGCTTTCACCCAATCGGTACATTTGCTCAAATGAGTTGTAAGCTTTGTCGTAGTCGCCGCGCTGGGTATAAAAACCGCCGATGTCAAAATACCAAATGTATTTTTCTTCTTGGCGCCCCATCGAATCAAATAACTGGTTTGATTTTTCAATCAGCTCTAAGCCTTTTTGAAAATCATCCGTCCGCAGATACATTGCCCCCAAATCACCATATGCGTAACCCATTAGCGTCAGGTGTTTGTGTTCCTGAGCAATATCCAATTGCATGAAGAACATGTTCATGGCCTCAGATTCATCGCCTAGATAACTGTATACAGCACCGAGTGCGCTTAAGGCATAGGCTTCCTCTATCGGCAATTCGTGATGGCGGGCAGTAATGAGGGCTTGTTGGGCGGGTTCGCTTGCGCTGGCGTAATTACCCAATCGGAGGTAACCGTCCGCGATGAAGTACAGGGTTTTCGCGACACCGCGCCAATAGGCTGCATTCATTGCGATAACATGCGCTTCGCTTGCCAGTACTATAACTTGTTGATAATCATCGTAGCGAATGCTTTCGATCTTTAATAACAAGGAATCGACTTGTGCTATAGGGTTATAAGCCGCCTCCTTATTGCTAAGATCAATTTCGGACATCGCTAGAGTTCCTGACTACTTTACTTACGACAGAATTTGGGAAAGAAATAAATGTAATTCAAGCAATTTCATTATAAAAGCACATTAAGCCGCTTCCACTCGCAAAAGTGTTGAGGTATTACGAAATTTGTGATTAAGCCGTTTGGAATGGATAATACTAATTAAATGGATATGCCAATCAGCATGACAAAAACGAACTCTGTGCAAAATAGTTGACAAGCAGCCTTCTGCACACTACAATATGCACAACTTAGATTTATTAGACTATATCGCGTTTATTTTCAAAACATTTTTACCGGGGTTGTTGTTGGTACGGTCAGACTGGGTCCTGCACGGCAGAACCTTCGAACCGTGTCAGGATCGGAAGATAGCAGCACTAAGAGGTCTCTTCTGGGTGTTGCAGGTAATCCGGCCTGATCGCACCGACAACAACCCTTTCGTTTTCTAAACCACCATATCCAACTCCGTCAAACTCAATCGGCCTACCGATCTGCATAGGCAATGTCCATAGATCCTAATTCAAGTGATAGTTATCAACCGGTTCCAATTTCTCCACTAGGCAAACCACGCCCTACCAAACGCGTTATTTGGATTATGTTGGCTGGAATCGTGGTGGCGATGGCCTGTATGGCAGTCTGTGCGGCTGTCTTAGCCCTAAACTTGATGCAACCCTCACCCTCCAAACCCGCTACGGTCGTGGTTGCTGGCATCGGTTATCAGGTGCAAACCCATTCTGAAACCGTTGGCGATTTATTACGTGAATTTTCAATCCCCCTCAACGCGGGGGATACGGTTTCACCCGCACCAGAGTCGACAATTGCTGCTGGTCTAGTTGTACGGGTAGATCGTGCCCGACAGGTCACCGTCACCGTTGATGGTAATGTTCAGCCTGTGCAAACAGTTTTTACCAATCCCACCGATATTCTACGGGCTGCCGGTGTATCCGTCGGCGCTAAAGATCGCGTGCTTGTCGATGGCACGCTGACCCAGATGAATGACCTCTTGGTTTGGCCGGTTCCCGTTTCCAATATCACGATTCAGCGGGCAATTCCGGTACAAATTGTTGACGGCACGCAAACGATCACGGTTCAAACAACCGCCCCCACCGTCGCCGAAGCCCTCTATGAAGCCGGTACCACCCTTTATCTAGCCGATGAAGTGCAGCCTGCGCTGAATACGCCGGTAACAACCAGTTTGGTAATCAACATTCACCGTTCGCAGCCCATTTCAATTGTTGCCGATGGTGTCACCCTCGAAACCCGCACACAGGGCACGACCGTTGCAAATGCTTTGGTCGGGGCAGGTGTGATATTAGGTGGTTTAGATTATGCCATCCCCCCAGAAACAAGTGAGCTTCAACCGGGGATGAGTATTCGTGTCATTCGGGTCAGCGAAAAAGTGGATGTTCAACAAGCCGTGCTGCCTTTTGAAACCGTCTATCAGGCCGATGCCAACATGGAGCTTGACCAAAAAGTTGTCTCGCAGGAAGGGCAAAAAGGCATCCGTGAAACCAACATCCGTATTCGCTATGAAAACGGTGTAGAGGTTAACCGTACCGAAGAAGACAGCGCAGTGGCTCGTGCGCCCATCAACCGTGTGATCGCCTACGGAACCAATATCGTGCTGCGTACTGTGGATACCCCCGATGGCCCCAAAGAATATTGGCGTGTGCTGCGAATGTATACCACCAGCTATCATCCCGCGACTCTTGGTGGTGATGATGTTACCGCCACCGGACGAAAACTGACGAAGGGTGTCGTAGGTATTGATCCCAAGATCATTCCTTATGGTACGCAGTTGTTTGTGCCGAACTATGGCGTGGGCATCGCTGCCGATACAGGCGGCCCACGCAAATTTAAGTTGTGGATTGATCTGGGCTATGACGACTCAAATTGGGTATCATGGTCGAAATATAGTGATGTCTATCTGCTGACCCCCATCCCTGCTAATATTGTGTACCTGCTGCCGGATTAGTAATCACACCTTTCAGCTTTTCATAGGGATAAGATTTGTTCCTCCCTCTACCGTTCAGAACAACGGAAAAATGATGAACCCAAAAACCTTGCTCGAAGAATACGATATTGTTCCCCGTAAAAGTCTGGGGCAAAACTTCCTCCATGATCCGAATATGTTGGATAAAATTGTCTCGATTGCTGAACTCACGCCCAATGATCTGGTGCTAGAAGTTGGCCCCGGTACTGGCTTATTGACCGAACGGATAGCCAACGCTGCCAAGCAGTTGATCTCCATAGAAGTGGACGAACGTCTGCAACCGCTTCTGGAAGAAGTTGTCGCCCAACATCCCAACCTCAGCATCCGTTATCAAGATATTTTGACCTTGGATGTCAACAAGCTTTATGAAAATCAACCGTATGTGGTGGTTGCCAATTTGCCCTATTACATCACCAGCGCCATCATACGTTATTTTCTGGAAAGCAATCATCGTCCCACCCGCCTCGTCTTGACGATGCAGATGGAAGTCGCGGAGCGTATGATCGCCAAGCCCGATGATATGAGTATTTTGAGTGTGAGTGTCCAATTCTTTGGTCGTCCGCAAATCGCTGCTCGCCTGAAGCCCAGCGTGTTTTGGCCGCGTCCGGAGGTTGATAGCGCCGTCGTCCGTATCGACACCTACGAACAACCCATTGTGGATGTGCCTAATAACCAAATCTTCTTCCGCATGGTACGGGCGGGCTTCGGTCAAAAACGTAAGCAGCTTAAGAACTCCATCGCCAGCGGTCTTGGCCTGAATGCGGATCAAACTGCCGCCGTATTCGACACCTCCAAAATCGACTCGCGGCGACGCGCCGAAACGCTGACGTTGGAAGAATGGGCCATGCTAACGCGTGCCTATGTTGCACTCGTTGTATGAAGACCAGTCTTTATTGGGGGTAAGCAGTTGCAACCTTCCCGTTCTATTTGGCGTATAATAAACGTGTCAAACTGCACCAGTAAATTGACTTGAAGTTAACGATCAACTATCGACTAATAACGACTCATTAGAGACTATTATGCGTTTTCGAAAACGAAACACCGCTTGGTTAGCTGCTTTAACCGCGCTCATTATGGTAGCAATTGTATCGGGATTTGCGACACCGACTGCCATGATCGCCTTGATTGCTTTATTGGGTGTGGCCTTAGCAGCCTCATTTATTGAGGTTCGCCCCAACCGTCTGCGTGAGGCTATTCCGACCTCACCCCTGTCGATGATGCGCATGAGCGCACAGGCGCGTGAAGCCAGCGAACGGGCACGCCGTCGGGGCAGTTCCGCGCCACCCGGTTTAGCGCTCTTGGATATCGGCCTTATCGCCTTGGTGACAAGCCCCGATGGCAGTATGATTATGCGCCGTGGTCGGCAAGTGTCACTTGATGATAAAGGGGTTCGTCCTTACATTACTCTCAATATCGACCCACAGTCAGCAGACCATAATGCGACTGTTCGCTTTGAAATCATCGACCATAATGGACAGACTCAGTATGTTCACGAGATGAAAACCTTCCTGCGTGACGGTGAGATGAATATACTTGCTGATACCCAATTACCCTTGTTTGATAATGAACGTCTAGCAGGGGCAGGGGATTGGGATTTGCGCGTTTCAGTCGATGGCCTGACGATGGGACTCCTCAGCTTTACAACGACACCGTCTGTCATTGCTCGCACCCGTCAATATGCGCCACCGGTCACCAATGACGCGCCTATTCGTCTGCAAGATGATGCCGACGACTCGACCCCCATGACTCTCGAAGACTTGATGCGGGCTGCCGACAAACAGCAGCGCCGCTAAAGGAAACTGAATGGCGAACACACAACGTCAGCGAATGTGGCAGGTCTTAGGCGGCATTTTCTTGCTGCTCTTTGGGCTGTCTACGCTGTCTTCTCAAGCTGGAATTGGTTTGATTTTGCTGCTGCTCGGCGGCTGGTTATTGTGGAAGCAGCTTAACTCGAATGCTGATCCTTCCACATACTTTAACCAACGGGCTGAAGACGACACCGATTACGACTCTGAAGATGATTATGCCCTGCGTCAAACCGGCACCGAGAAAGTTTACGCACATGCCCTTAGAGCGGTTGAACAAGCAGGCTTGAATCCCGATACGGCTCAGGTATTACCTGTTGATTTGGGTGTGATGGTTTTTCAAGGAGATAACGATCCAGTCGTTTATCGTACTCAAGCTATTCCTGACGATGCCGATTATATTCAACCTTTTGTTCAATTGCGCTTGCCTACTCGCGCTGTCGGTCGCATCAAATTTGAAATTATTGACAGTGATGGGCAGGTCATTTTTATCCACGAAGATGTCAACAATCTCGAACGGGGGCGTAATCTGGTTACACCCTCCGCCCGTCTTCCCATTCATGATGCTCATGCCATGCTCGGCAAC
>JACDGI010000332.1 GCA_013821665.1 Anaerolineae bacterium | reverse complement strand
TTCGGATATTGCCCGACATACGGTTGAAGTTTGGCTTCCAGCGAACGCACGAATCCGCCGGTCAGCGCCGACGTTCCCAGCAGAACAATCGTATTACGGGTGCCGACTCCGCGTGATCCACTCCGCCAATAACCCATGAAGGTTTTGATGTCGTCATATAACGGCAGCGGCGGTGATGGACAGAACTTGTCTTCATCGAACACGAACGGCGCAATCTGATCGGTAAAGTTAGCTGTAGCCGGTGGTGCAAAATCCAATTGACGGTGACGCAGTTCTTGAATCACGCCGTCGTTACGCGCATATTCCCCCGCATGAATATCAGTTGTGGCGATGCCAAACGGCTGCGCCCACGACAGCAGTGACTCGCCCGCAGGAATGTCTCGCACCGCAAACCGATGCCCTTGCAGCACCGTATCCGGCAGCGTGAACTGTTTCTCGCCCATCGTGATAACCGTACCCGCCTCCAGCCGACGCGTGGCAATAGCGACGTTATCATTCGGGTGGGGCAAACGGCCTACATCTTCAAATTTTACGTTCATGATTTTTACCACTTAATTGACATTAGCTCCCTCCCTCGTTTACGGGCGACCTGCGACTGAGCGCAGCGCAAGGTAGCAGGGAGGGTAGGGGTTTCTTAATTCCTTCGAGAATCTGCATTCAACTGTTCGATGGCGGACTGAATACCATCTTGATCTATTGTAGTGACATAAAGGGTCAGCAAGTCAACCAGTCTATCAATGTACGTTAAATCTTGTCCCCACAAAGTCTCATTCGCCAGCACCTTTTCAACCAGCGTGTGCATATCCGCTGCCGCCTGCCACTGCTCCCGAAACCACTCAATAATCGCCGCATCATCATTCAGCGGGATTGGCTTGCCGTTCCACTCACCTTTATAAAAGCGGATCAGCGCGGCGAAAGCGAACACAATCCGCTTGGGCAATTTGTGATAATGTGCTTGGTAGCTCACCAGCGAAGGCACCAAGCGAATACGGAACTTGGAGATCGAATACAGCGCGATGCTGATCAATTTGTGCTGAATAAATGGATTGCGGAAGCGGTTGAGGACATCGGCGGCGAACTGTTTGAGCGCCTCGTCGGGATGATCAAAGGCTGGGATAATTTCCTCGAACAACTCGTCATGGATAAACCCGCCCAACCAAGGATGCTCGACCGCCTCACGCACCGTTTCGAGTCCCAGCATATAACCAATCGGCAGCATCGAAGTATGCGCCCCGTTCAAGATTCGCACTTTTGTCTGCCGGTACAACTCTACATCATCCACAATTTTGACGTTCAAGTTAGTTTTGTTGACAGGAAATTCGCTCAATAATGGTTGCGGCGCTTGGATGACCCAACTGTGATACAACTCGCCTTCGGTCAGCAGTTGATCATCATAGCCAATCTTTTCGAGTACCGCCCCAGCATCCGTTTTAGGGAAGCCCACCACGATCCGGTCAACCAGCGTATTGCAAAATTGATTTTCAGTTTCGACCCATTCTTTGAAACTCGGCTCAAGCTGCCACAAATCAGCATATTGCAGCACCAGCGCCTTGAGCTTATCGCCGTTTTGCTCGACCAATTCGCACGGCAGGATAATAAACCCTACAGTCGAGCCGCCTTGAAAACGTGCGTACAATAACGCGGTCAATTTGGCTGGAAAAGATGAGGGTGGTTCGTCGGTCAGCTTATCGTCTGGTGCGAAAGTCAATCCGGTTTCAGTCGTATTCGAGATGACGAATCGCATTAGCGGCAGACGAGCCAGCGCCAGAAACGATTGATAATCCTCATACGGATTAACCGCTCGCGTCACGCAGGTGATGAGCGTGCTGTCAGTAACAAGTTTGCCATCTTGTAAGCCGTGTAGCTGCACATGGAACAAACCATCTTGCTGATTGAACTGGTCATACGAACCGTGCGCTGTCGGTTTGACGATCACGACACTGCTGGCAAACCCCGCCTGTTCATTCAGCGCCTCGATAATCCAATCCACGAATCCCCGTAAGAACACCCCGCCGCCAAATTGAATGATGCGTTCAGGATGCGGTGCAGGTATGTACGCATTTTCTCGTCTTAATGCTTTGGTCATATCTTCTCAGCGTTCTCTGTGTCTCGGTGGTTAAATCGTATTCTTCTTGGCGTTCTTGGCGATTTGTTTTCGCCTTTACGCAATCGCAATCGGATGCACCCATGAACCGGTCGCCCCTTGTAACCGCAGCGGGGTCACGATCAACAGGCACTCATAAACCCGCTTGGCGGCCAGTTCGTCCAGATACAAGTTTTCCAAATGGGTAATACCGTGATGCACCAGCAGGAAACGGTGAACCGCATGATCCATCGGTGGCATGGCCTCCACTGTCATGTTATCCGCGCCAATCAGAATCATCCCTTGCTGCTGAAGCCACTGTGCCGCTTCGAGTCCGATCCCCGCGATAGCATCCCGCGAGGCTAAATTGCCACTCGCCAGATGCTGATGAAATCCGGTGCGAATCAGAACGGCTGAACCCGGCTGGATGTTCACCTTTTGTGCAGCCAACGCCTCTTGGATTTCCGCCGCAGAAATGACATACCCATCCGGCAGCACATTCACACCTTTATACCCTGCAATATCCACCAGCACCGCCCGCGTGATAATCGGCGGCATATCCGCGATGCTCAAGTGTGTTTGCCCCTGATACGTCACATGTTCCTTAGCCGACACCACCTGATTTTCACCTGAGTAGAGTTTAACATCACCATCTTGGATTTCACCGATGTGACACAGCGCGTCAATGTGCGTGCCCGTATGCGCGGCCATCGTCACCACTTCGGCGGCGGCTGAGGCGGGCGCGATGTCGGCTAAATCCCCATGTCGTAAACGTGGCGACAGCGTGTAGGGAACCATCGGTGTCGGCACCGGAATGCCTTCGTTCCAGACCACCGCTAAACTGTAGACCGTTCCCGTCTTGATCAGGCTGATGAGTTCAGGGGTCATCTGTGGCACGGGCAGCGCCCCATACGCGGTCATTTGTCCGGCTTGCGCGGGTGGGGTCATAAAACAATCCTTTTAATATTCTCTCGGAAATTCTGAGAAAAAGAACCCCTGTATTGGAATTGACTCCCTCCATCGCTTGCGGGGGAGGGCTGGGGTGGGGGTTCTTCTTTAATAATTTCAAAAACTGAACATCGCCTTGACCACACCATTAGCCGGATTCAGCCACGTCGAAAAATCACGAATCATCGCTTCAGGCGAAGGGCTGTCCGTAATCCACGGCTTCACGTCGATTTTCTTGGATTCCAGCGCGTCCATCACCACCTTGAAATCTTGGGCGGTTGCATTGCGGCTGGCAAGGATCGTCAGCTCACGACGGTGGAATTCGGGATCATGAAACGTCACATCCCCTTGGAACAAACCCACGAACACCAAACGTCCGCCGTGAGCCACATAGCTGAATGACTTCATCATCGAGGTTGGATTGCCTGTAGCATCGAAAACCACCGTCGGCAAGCCATCAGGGATAGCGGCTTTCAACTGCTCCAGCACATCGCCCTTGCCATCAATAAGGTGTTCGATAGCACCCTGACCTTTGGCGAAAGCCAGCCGTTGCTCGCTCACATCCAGTGCGATCACATGTGCGCCCGCCAGATGGGCAAATTGTGCCACACCCAAACCAATCGGGCCAACCCCCACCACGACCACATATTCACCTGCACTAATATTGGCACGCCGCACCGCATGAGCGCCGATGCTGAACATTTCCACCAGCGCCAGTTCATCAATGCTCAAGACGGTCGATTTGTGGATTTTATCAATCGGCAGGTTGATGACTTCGCGCATTCCACCGTCACAGTGGACACCCAGCGTCTGCAATTTGACGCAAGCGTTGGTAAAACCTCGGCGGCAAGCATCACATACCCCGCAATTGAGGTAGGGTCGCACGCAGCACAAATCACCCACCGCCAGATCATGTTGGAGGCTCGTCGGGCCGATTGCCGCTACTTCCAGCGCCAGTTCATGACCGAGGATGCGCGGGTAGCTAAAGAAGGGCTGGTTTCCGGCGAAGGCGTGTAAATCCGTCCCGCAGATGCCCACCCGCCGCACCTTTAGTTGCACTTCGTCAGTCGCTGGCGGTGGTGGTAAGGGTGTGTCAATGAGTTCAAAGTGACCGGGTTCGCGTAAAAGAACTGTTTTCACAAATCTAATCCCTTAAATGTTTAATTTGTATCTAGGATGGTTATACAACAAAAAAGCCAACCTGACATCTTGCGGCCTGAATTGGTTTACAAGGCATCTCTATATTCATTTATTCGTAAATAAGTTTAAATTTGCAAACCCACTCTACCGAATTCCAACCCTCCACCAACTATTTTAACAATCTCACTCCCTCAAAATGGTTAATGCCAAAGCCGCTAAAGAGTTACAAAATGTTCTTCCAAATGGTAACCCATTTGCCTTTCAAATCGAATATGATGTCTGTAGGGGGTTCTTGCCTTGACTCCCTTGCCCTGTTACTACGGGGAAAGGGTTGGGGTTAGGGGTATCCTCCGCACCTTAACATCCGTCAATCGTTGTAAATGTTACAACATAACTCAAATGGCATTGATGCCGCCGCCACTGCCGCCATCCGAAGCCTTTGCATTTGCGGTTTTTGCAGTATTTGCAATTTCATCGGATGGATAGTATGTGTTAAAATCCAACCGCTAACAGCCAAAATCCACTTTGTGAAAATGAAGAATCCGAAGAATTTTGTGCAGTTTCGGCACTTCGCTCCCTCAAATCCGCCGTTATCTCCATGTCGAACAGATTCGAACTGTGCATTTTGTGAATCATGTGAAGATTAGTCGTCGAGGTAAATTGGGTTGGTCAGCGCCGCGATCTTGTTCTCGCGGTTACGCACTTGAACCCGCACATAAGGCGAGTCACCAACTTCAACATCCACTGTCCATAACGTGTCACCAGCAGTTGGGATCGACTTCGCAACGCCTTGTGCTGTACAAACTTCGATCACATCATCTCCGGCATCAAGCGCTTCAATTTGGATAGAGACTCGTCGGCTGTCTGGACGCGGAATACTGTCCCCCATCATCGCCGTACCCGATGTCAGCCGCACTTGTGGCCCATCCGGAGCACAGCTAATGAAAGCATGCCCCGCCCGCAGTTCTCGTAGCAAAGCCGCCGCTGAAGGTTCGCCCTCACAGTGGATAAAAGTCGTCGGATGTGCGAATTGGACACCACGCGTCGCTCGTAAATGATGACAATCACTGCCGCCCACCGCCACCAAACGCTTGCCTTGTTTGAGCCGTGTTTCCCAGAAGTCCAAACAACTATCGTTCATGAATTCCCACGGCCCGTTCCAAACTTCGACGCAGTCATAACCCTCGACCGCCGGATACATCCAATCCGGCCCATAAGGTCGTGGATGGTTGCACGAGATCAAGTATCCGGCAGCTTGGGCAGCTTGTATGGCTGCGACCATCTCCTGTTCAGACGTGATGCGGAAGTCGATCCACCTGCCATCGCCCCAGATGTTCCAGTGTCCTTGATAGGTCGTCACCTCATAACCGGGAATCAGCATCAAGTCCGTCGAAACAGTGTTCAAATCCATCTGCTGGCTGTAGTTGTTGTGGTCAGTCACCGCCAAAAAATCGAGGCCGAGCTGCCCCGCTGCCCTCACAATCGCCTCCACCGACGAGTCGCCATCACTGTGTAAACTGTGGCAGTGCAGTTCACCCTTGTACCAACCGTTCGCGTGCGCCTGACGCATCGCCGTTGTCCGCAGCGGCAGTCGAGGCCGGAATGTCTTAACCTGTGCATCACTTTCGGCAGCCGCTTGCAGCTTAATCGTCACCTGATAATGGCAGCCTTGTTCCGCCACCTTATAAAAGCCGAGGATGACATTCCACTCGCCCGCTTGGATTGGCCCCGCGATATAACCCGATGATGCTTGCTCGGTCGTGATAAAAAAGTCGTACTGTTCGCTGCCACTCCAACCCCGAAAACCCTCACCCATAAACGCGGCACCATGCGGGTCAAAAATGCCGATATCCACCACATTCCCGCCAATAATTTCGGGACTCGATGAGATAGCCGCATCATACTCATAGGCGACATCAATACGGCCTACATGTTCCGGCACTTGGAAAGGCAGCAGCATATAGGTCAACGTACGCTCTGTCCCAACCGCGCCTTTAATGACTATTTCTGAGTTCATGTCAATTTCTCTGATTAACGCTTCTGCCTTTTAAACACGCGAATTTTCGTAGGGATGAGACGTGCCTCATCCGCTGACAAAGTCCCATTTGCCCCAGCAACGCAACTGGCCAATTTACTTCGCTGCCTCACGCGTGTAAACACGAACGTAATCCACCAGCATCGGTTTGCCTGACTCGGTATTCTTATTCGGCAGCCCCGGCCAGCCACCACCCATCGCCACATTTAGGATAATAAAGAAGCTGTGATCCGTCGCGTCCGTCCATGTTTTCTCGTCCACTTGGTCGGCCTTCACCGTAAAGAAATTATTCCCATCCAGCGAAAAACGGAGTTCCTGCGGCGACACACTGGTATCCAGTTCGGCACGGTACGTATGAAAAGCCTTTTGGATACTCGGTTTCGTACCCGCCAGATTGCCACCGAGTCCGTTGGTTTCGTTACAAGGGCCATAAGAAGCGACACCACAGTGCAGCGTTGAATAAGCGGTATTCAAGCCGTTGACGTTTTCCAAAATATCGATCTCGCCCACCGACGGCCAGTTCAGGTAATTGCCCCGAAATGGTTCGCCCAGCATCCAGAAAGCGGGCCAATATCCCTGTGCGGCATCGCCGGTCACATCCGGTAGCTGGATCGAGCCTTCAACTGCTAAAATACCATCTTTGGGTGCTTGGAAATCGCTGCGCTGGGTTTCGATGCGGCCTGATGTCCACGCCAGCGCACCCGTGCGAATCGGTTTGATTGCCAGATGTCCGTCACCGTCGAGGTAAACATTATCGGTGCTGTTGGTCATGGTTTCGAGTTCGCCCGTACCCCAATGGTTAGGGCAGCCCGCACAGCCATAACCTGTGCCTGTATCGTAGAGCCAATTGGCACTGTCTACCGCGCTGCCAGCCTTGCCGTCAAACTCGTCGCTCCATTCCAGCTTCCATTCGCTGGCTGTCGCGGCAGTGCTTTCTGTTGATTGATGAACACCCATAAAAACCGCAGCCATCATCGTTAGTAAAAAAATACCAACCACGCTGCACGAGAGTTGACTCTTCATATAAATAAAACCTTTACCAGCTTATTTTTGAACTTCCTGTAGGGAAGGGTCTCAGATCCTTCCGCTTCCTGCCTTCAACCGTTTTCCTACCTATTTAACTGCGACTTCTCCGCTCAACACCGTCGTCTTATTTTCATCAACCAGCGTAAACGTCATCGACTTAGCACCCGCTGGAATTTTCGCCTTGAGTTCCACCGCTTTAGCCGCATCAAATGTCACCGGATCATCACTGATCGACTGCCCATCCGCCGTAATAACGGCATGGAGTTGATGCCCGAACTGCACGCTAAACAGTTGTAAATTGGCCTCGCCCGCCTCATCTACAAAGAAATTAGCCAGATAGTCACGGCTGGCCTGCGTAACGTTGGTCAATCCCACCGTTGGCGTATACGTTTCCTCGCTCACGATTTCTTTGCCTGCCGCCATCTGGGTTCGTGTGAAAAACTCGGTAGTCGCACCCGCCCACATCTCGATATAAGGCCGGATTTCGACGGTTGGCTGCTTAAACGGATCAATATTCACACTGTCAAAGCCCCACGTCCACATTTTCATACCGGGGGTCACATCGTTGTTGGCGACGCGGATTAATCCTTCTTGATTATCGTGGTTCACCGCGCCCCAGAAGTTCGCCCCGCCCATATCGGGATAAGCGTAGGCGATACCCCGATCAACCCAGTTCTTGAACAGGCGCAGCGTATTAAAGCTGTAAACATCTGGCTTGTCGGAGGCCTGTTCCTGCTTGGTCGTATCCGGCCACCACGGCGGCATCTTAATCGTACTCACAGGCGCGATAATCTCTGCGCCAGCAGTCGTATGTGGATCTTTGGGATCAGAACCGGGGGCCAGCGTGGTACACAGCCAGTATTCGTAGTTCACCGTTTTATCAGTGGGATTATGCAGCACAATCTTGGTATCCAGTGCCGCCCGATCTGCCTTCAGTGTCACATAAAAAGTAGCTTGTAAGCCCGTCACACCCACGTTAAATTTGGCTGGCGCACCCTTAAAAGCCACATCGTCGGTAATTGACATGGCAATGGTGATTTCGTCGGCTGTTTGCGTGATGATTTTGAAGTCCCACGGCAGCAGCCACGCCTTACTATGTTCCGGTTCGGGGAAGGTCGGGAAAATTCCACCGTAAACCATCAACCAATCGTAGTAGAAGTTGCCTTCGCCAATCCCATACGGCACACCCAATGGATTTTGATACAGTTCTTCGTGTCTGGTGGGCTTATAAATCATCGACAGAATGCGTCCACCGAGTTCAGGTAGCAGCGTCACTTTCAGGTACTTGTTTTCTAAGGTATAAGTGTCGAAAGTCCGGTCAACAATCGTCCCTGCATCCAGCGAATTGGGAACCATACCGTTGTTGGCATCTAGTTTGTAGGCCAGCGTTTTCCATGTGGTTTTTTATTTATTAAGCGTCAGCGCGTCACTTTTG
>JACDGI010000331.1 GCA_013821665.1 Anaerolineae bacterium | reverse complement strand
AGTCCGATGGGCGCGGCGGTGTTGTGCCGCGTACCATCAAAGCCTCGAATATTCATGGTGAATTGGAAGATGTAGGGCAGGTGGTGTTGGGTGGTGCTGTCGGACATAACTGCCGCATCGGTTCAGGCATGATTATTTTCCCCGGGCGCATGATCGAATCCGATGTGACGCTCTTCGCCTCGGCCCAGCGGCGCGTGATTACGCGTGATGTGCGCTACGAGGAAAGCGATCACTTTATGAGTAAGGTGGCTGAGAAACTTGTGCAGCGTCAATATCCACGCCAAGACGAGCGCGACGAACGCACCGACCAACACACATGGGAACGCTGGTAAAGTAAAGCTAGATGTTCAATATGTAGCAAATATTGCAGTTATTACTGCATTTGCTGCACAAATTGCAATACTTCCGCTGAATTGCATGGCGGGAAGCTCGGTCAATGCCGCCGAATTGACATTTTGTGTCGGCGGTATGTTTGGCTGTTGTTGCTGAAATGACACAAATGCAGCAGATCGCTCGGTCAATGCCACCGCGTGCAATTTGTGCAACATCTCTGCTGCTATCTCATCAAATCAAAAATCATTCATGTCTCAATTGCTCTTCTTATTTATCACTAAGCGCTTCACTGTTATCTATCATTTCATTTATTGCCATTCGAAACCAATCCCAAAATGAAGGAAATGAATCATCGACTTCATATCCAGGAGAAGCATAATCGTGAATAATTAGAACTTGGCCTCGTGTGTAATCACCACTATCTACAACGAAACACGTTACATCGTCATTATCTTGACGACGTGCAAACGGCAGCAAAACACGTTGCGGGTAGCGCATTTGAATGCCTTTGTAAAGTGCCCCAGACACCTGCCCATCTAAGAAATACCAAGGCTGTATGTTTGTAAGCCCAAGCTCGTGAATCCTATAATATCCTCTAGGTATTTCGAACTTCTTGCTTCTGATTTCTGCCGGTACATCTTGTTGGTTAATCATTAAGTATCCTCATTAGCTTCTTGGCATTTGCATTTCAGATCGCATGTCGTAACGGCGGGGTATTTGGTCAATGCCGCCGAATTGACATTTTGTACTAATGGAAGGCTTACTCGGTGCCGATGCTGTTAGTCTTTAGCCGTCTGCAAATGCAGAAAGTAATGATGAATTTAACCCCTGTTCCCTTCAGGGTGAAAGGGAGCAAATGCAAATTCCATCCACCTTATTTTAGAACGAAAGTTCGTACAATGTCAATCATATATCGTTCGAATTTTCAAACTTAGGTGGTTATCTGATTGATGTAATAGTGCTTTATGTCGCTAGTCTTCTTTGAGGATGATGTCGAGGCTGTACAGTAGTGAAATAGCTTCCGGCAGCGAGAAGCGTGTTTTTTTCAACGTATTATCGGTTGCCGAGATGTTATAGTGGGTTGCGTCGGTGAAGTCCGCTTCCGTCAGGTTAGTGTGGTTAAAGCGGCTGTCAGTAAAATCGGTCCCAATAAAACTGGCTTGCGTCAGATCAGCTTCGGCAAAGTCCACATCTTACGCCAGACAACGGATGAGTTTCATCTTCTTGAGGGTTAGGCCGATGAAGGTCGAATAATTCAGTGTGCAATCGGTGAAGTTGATCGAGCCAAGCAGGTTGCTTTTACCCCACATGGCCTCCATCCAATTCACGCCGATTACTTTGGATTTTTCAAACTCGACTTCCGAGAATACGCAGTTCTTGACCTTCATCAAGTTGATGTCGCACTCTTTGAAGGTACATTTGAAGAACTTGCAGTTGTCAAACGACACTTCATTCAGAGTGCATTGGGTGAAAATGCACTCCTGAAAGGTCTTTTGCTTGATTTTCTCTTGCCGTATGTCCAGCTTTTTGAAGGTTTGCTGCTCATAGTCGAGTGCAGTGTCGGTTGCGAAATTCAATCGTGACTCTTCCGGTTTAGGAGCGCGCGCGGAAATAACCGCTAACGAAGCGGTACAGTTCGAGCGTACTCTTAGGCTGCTGTGATGATTCTTCCAGCTTGCGGGCAAATGAACCGTCTTCCATTGCCTTAGGATTACCGGTGGAGGCAATCAGGTAGGATAGTTCACCGACACGCTGTAAATCGGTAGTAAACTCGCGCACGATTTCACGCTGTTTTTCCAGCGGAATATCACCCCACAGGCTGTCCATTTCTTGGCGGATAGCCTCAGCGCTAATCGTGATTTTACGGGTCGGTGGAAAGGCCTGTAACGCACTTTGCAGTACGGCACCAACGATACGCGTTTCATCGAGTACACGCGGCGCGGTGCGTTCGCCAAAAATATGCTGGCTGAGGATACGCTGCATCTTGAGGGGCTGGCGTTTCCCACGAGCAAGATAACCTGCGATGATCCAGAAAACATCGAGCGCACAGGTTGGGTCTTTGCGACCTTGGAGTAAATTCTCGATATGCTGATCCAACTCACGGGCGTGTGACTGCCACGGTTTGCCCAACTCCAAGATGGATTTGCCCACTTCGCTCAACTCATTGGCAAGTAGGATACGGTCACTGCTGCTGAGGCTGCCGCCTAGACTGTCGAGGCTGTTCATGACCGAGCCTATGGTCGGCACTTTAGCCTTATCCACATAAGTTAGCGCCGTATCGTATAGATATTCGGCTGAGCTGTGCAGAAAATCAGCATATTCGATCAGTTCAAGGTTATCCAACATGCGGCGTAGGGCATAGCTGGTTTCAGTCGCTTGTTGGATGCCCGCGCCAAATTCGCGTCCGAAGGCTGTTATGGCTTTACGTGCTTCAGCATCCGGCGCGATGCGGACATAACGCCGCAGGAGTTCCAGCGCTGCGATACGAATTTTCTCATCCCAATCCATGAGCTTATACATGCGCCCGATCAAATTAATGCCGCGTGCGCCCTCGCGGATGGCAACCTGCGGCATGATACTGGCGACGCGGATGGTCTGGTCAACATCTTTGCGGTTGATATGGAATTTGAGCAGGGCGATCATAGCTGAGGCTGGAATGACCTTCGCGATGTCGGAGTTTTCAAGCAGCATGACGGTGGCCTGCTGGGCGATGCGATCCAACGCGGACGACCACGAATGTGCTTCAAGGATGCCGATGTAGGCCATGAGTAAGGGCAGCGATTTGACACCCGCTTCATTCAAGGCTTTGAGGGCATGAGGCATTTGTTGGATGGGAATAGGCGTTTCAGCAAACAGACGCTGTACCATCGTTATATAATCGGCCTGTGCTTCACCGGGATACAGTACCCGCGCCTGATGCAGCATTTCGTTAGCCGCATCTTTGTAGCCACCGGAGGCCAAAAGCAGCCGCAGCAGGTACGTTGGGCCGGGAAGTTCCAAGCGAGTGAGGGTTTCATCACGGCAGAGCATGATGGCGATCCAATTGAGTGTTTGGCTGTACTGCACGCCCCATGTGGTGCCGATCAAACCGACCATACCACCGAGGGCCTGAGTATCAACAATATCCGAGCGTTTGGCACGAATCGATGATTCGGCGAGGCGAATTAGCACCGGATCACGCCATTCATCACCAAAGTCGGAGGCCGCGCTCAAGAGTAAGCCTGACGGAGCCATACCAGCATCCTCGCCCGTGAGATAGGGCGCGAGTCGGCTGAGTGTTGGCGGTAAATTGGCTGTGAACTTTTGGGCACTAATCAACCGGCGCAGCACATCACTTTCCAGATAATTGACAGCGATCAAGAACACTGTCAAATTCAAGTCACGGTCAAGCACCGACAATGGCAGCACCATTTCGATGAGCTTGGGAATAACCTTACCGATTTCCAAGCCGGGGCTGGCATGATGCACTTGTTCAAAGAAGGCGTTTATGCCTTTTAAGTCGCGCTTTTGTACCAGCGTTTGCATATGGGCTTGGACGGCATGGTGGGTTAATTCGACCCAATGTGAACCGGTTGGCCCCAGCGGGTTCGCCATCCAACGAGAAAGGGCATCATATACCAGCAGCGATTTACCATCATTAATGGCCTGATCAAATTGAGACTGAATTGCCCATTCGAGATCGCTATTCTGGCGCAGCATAGGTGCAATCGGGTCGGCGTACTGCATATCACCTAAAGCTAGTGCGAAGGCCAAGAGATGATGGGTATAAGCGATTTTGAGTTCGTCAGTAAGCGTCGGATCTTCCGCCAGCACCTTAGAAACATCGGCGGTTTCCACAGGCTGATTATTGATGAGCGCATCATCCAACTTGAGACGGTAAGAGGCATAACCAAGGGCTTCGGCTAAGCCTTCGCCGCGTTTAATGCGCCATGCCGCCACGGCTGTTAATCCGCGTGTTTGTTGGCTAACGAGTTCGGCATCCAAGCGTAGTTGGCTGGCGACAAAGTGGCTGTAATCATCCGCGACGACGTTGCCACCTAGCTTGCCTTTTTGCCAGCCGTAAATGAGGGTTTGTCGCGAGAGTTTTTCGCCACCGAAGAAGCGAATTTGCGTATCGATTTTGGTGCTTTCGAGTGTATGGGTGGCGAAGGTGACACCGAAACGTGCCGAAGGTGGCAGCAGCGCCAACAGACCTTGAATGAATTGAATACGGGTTTCCAAATCGTTGGGTGCGCCCTGTACGACTAGTGGTACACCTTGCACGATGGCTGCCAGAAGCGACTCGATGATGTCAATCTGGTTATGGGTGTAATTCATCAACTCAAGGATGTCGTCAATTTGCTCTTCGCCGGTGACGACCTGCGGATGATCGACGAGCAGTTGTTGCAGCTTGCCCACCGGCTTTTGGAACGTCGGCATTTGCACCTGTGCCAAGCCGATGATGGCTTTGAGGTTGCCACCAATCGCTCGTAAAACGTCGGTTGGCATGACGATATAATGCCAGAGTGTTTGGTTGGTGGGTGTGGTTTGTGCCTGTACCAGTACGAAGGGCAGCGCTTGCTTGCCACGAATCAACGCCCATGAACCAGTAGGGGTCTCAGCGGCTGGGACGAGCGCAAACTGCACAGCCTCATCTACCTGCTCCTGAACGATGCCCTGCGACTTCGCCAGCAATTGCGGTTCGGGGTCAGGTTGTTCTAGTGATTGACCGTAATAAAAATGTTCGAGTGCATAAGTTACTGTCGACACAGCCCGATCTTTCTATACGTAGATGTTGTATAAGGCGCAATATCACAAGCGGAAACAGTAATATTATGGGATTAACTATAATTCATCCTTGATGATAGTACCACCGTACTATCGTACCGCTAACAGCCCACCTAAACAAAACAGCGCCGACACTTCGACGCTGTAAGGAACATAAGTCCAAATTTTTAGAAGCCCAATTGCCGCTGTTTATTGGCCGGTTTTGCGGTCGTAGGGAATAATTTTATCCCATTCATCCGCCGCAGAACGGGCGACAATGGCGATAATTGGTTCGTCGCCGATATTAAAGACTTCGTGCGGCACACCCGGTTCGATGTAAATAAAATCACCGGCTTCATTTTCGAGAACCTTTTTCAGCCCATCACCATATTCGTGGCGTACTTTACCTTGCAGAATATAGAGCATAACTTCGAAGCCATCGTGAATGTGTGCAAGCGCCACACCACCCACAGGTACGGTCGCTACGTTCATGGATAGTCCCTTGGAACCCACATTCTTGCCCGACATACCCTGCTTGTATTGAATATTGTTCCATTGACGTGACTTTCCACCACCGCGAATCGTCCATATGCCGTTCAGATCTTCGACATGTTCTTTGAGTTCATCGGGGGTTATATCTTTTTTGATGAGTTCTGCCATGAGTTTTGCTCCTTAATATTTTGAACCTAAACTATATCGCATCCTGATTTCACTTGGCAATTCCCGATTGTCCAATTCAGATAAATTGCCAAGAAGCTCTAAGTATTATATTGCTATGTGGTGCATTCCACGATGAGTTTAGGACTGAGCTTGTGTCTTATATATGAAAGTCGATTGCTAAATGGTTTCCAACCGACTTTCATATTCGATTATCATGAAAGGGCACAAAATGTCATCTCTCGTAAATGCAACTTCAAAAAGAAATGCGCCAGCTAAACAATCCACACGCCGCAAAATCACCATCACCAAAAAACGATGGTTGCTTTCTGCTCATCTGTTGTTTATGGGAATTTGGCTTGGTAGCAGCATCTGCTCTATAGCGTTAAATCTGATTGGTCTGAAGACCACCGATCCGCATTTACTGAATGGTATCTATGTTATCGCGGATATTTTGGACAATTTCGTTATCCGAAGTGGGGCAGCAGGGTCACTCATAACGGGTATTCTCCTCGCTTGGCTAGCCCAGTGGGGATTCTTCAGGTTTTACTGGGTTATTGCAAAGGAAATCATAACGCTGTTCATCATTGTGGGGGATCAAATTATCATCCGCTGGAACAATACGGCTATCTCATTAACGGGTACGTCAATCGCAGCACCGCCCAGTGCCGTTTACACCAATATTCGCACGCTGCTGTTCATTGGCATTATCTTGCGCCTTGTTTTGCTCTTGGGTGTCATCGTGATCTCAGTCTTCAAACCTTGGGGACAACGGAAGCAGGCAAATCAAGGACAGGATAACCGCCAAGAAGTGATTATCACGGATATTTAACCTTACTCGCCTCTTACGAATCAGGGGCTAGATTTCGTGGCAAGCCAAAGGCGGCAAGATTGGATGGCTCCATAAACGCGTCGAGTCGTCCAATCTGTTCACCAACAATATCGAGGACAAATAGCCCGCTAAAATAATAGATTTCCTGTGCCGCATTCCACATATAAGCGGCAAATGCCGGACTTCCATTCGCATGTGCAGGGAGTACACGTATCTGTCTTCCCGAAGCGAAAATTCGTGTGGCAAATACTGTTGTGATGGTATCTCGCCCTTGAAACCACGTTGGAATGGGTGGCATGGTAAACCACGCATCCTCACGCATGAGGGCTACCAACCCCGGAATATCGGATTGCTCCCACAGCGTCATATAGCGTTCGAGCAAAGCTTGTGCTTTGGAATGAGGTGCCGGCGCTTCTTTTGTCTGATAATGTTGACGTAGTGCGCGTCTGGCTCGTTGTAATGCGCTGTTAACGGCGGGAATCGAAAGATTAATCCAGTCGGCTACTTGGGCAGCAGGCCACTCCAACACTTCGCGCAGTAGTAGAATCGAGCGTTGTAAGGGTGTTAGCTGCTGAAGTGCGACCAAGAACGCCAGTGAGAGACGTTCATGTTGGAGCGCTTGATCCTCAGGACTCTTGTTATGGTTGTCGAGCAAATCATCAGGGAAGGGTTCGAGCCAAATTGGCTCTCTTACGGGCGGTGACAGTGGACTATTCACATCACTTCTGGGGTAGGTGTCCGAAGGCAGTGACCTTCTGGGGGCGCGGTTCAACATGTTCAGGCATAGATTGGTTGCGATGCGATATAACCACGCACGGTATGATTCGGGTACTGTGAGAGTCGCCCGTTTTTCCCACGCGCGTAGCAATGTCTCTTGCACGAGGTCTTCGGCATCGTGAAGTGATCCCATTATTCGGTAGCAATGCACGAGTAATTCAGAACGATAGGTATTTGCTAGGGCAGCAAAGGCCACTTGATCGCCTGCCTGAGCCGCGAGAACCAGCGTCGTTTGGGATGGGGGTTTTAAGACGGCGAGGGCAGCTTTGACCTTTTGCACAGTGTTCACTGCGATGCCCGTTTTGCGCGCGATTGCCCTTATGCCTAATCCAACTTGTAATGCCTCAACGACGGCGGGATATTTTCCCACAACCGTTGTGTGAGTTTGCTTACCTTTAGGCCGTCCAATGGGGCGACCATCGGCTGCGGCTCGACGCATTCCGGCGCTTATTCGTTCCCGACGTTTTTGCTCGATGGCATTCGACCAACTCACGTCAGATGATGAAAACTTATTCAGTATGTTCTGATTTTCGTCCACCTGTTCCGCTATCTTTTTCATGACACATCTTAATAAATAGGTAATGTAGAAAGTGTATCACGAAAAAGATGGCGATTAAATAGATCAGTTGTTAACTCGTTGCTTGCTTTTTACGTTGGTCTACAGCCGCGATGAAGTTGGCGCGGTCTTTCGTCCATGCCGCCTGCCCTTGTGCGCTGTAACCAACCATCGCCCACGGCACGCGTTGGGCAATGCCGCGCACGGTTTCGTCAACCTGAGCTTCTTTGCCAGCGATGGTTGTCATTTGTCCGTGTCGGTCATAGACCAGCGCGGAATAGCTTTTGCCGCCGCGTCCGCTGGTGATCTTTTTGTAAACCCACATGATGTCTTTAAGCTGCGTCACCCCTAGCGTGGATTTTTGGGCGGCGACTAGCCAGTTGGACGTAACTTGTGCTTTACCGACCGTTTGCGTGCTGCCGCTGCTGACTTCGGTAGCGATCTGGTCAGCGATACCAGCGGGTTCACCAAAGCGTTCCAATCCACGCCAGATGGGATGGCGCTCGTGGCTGACAATGCGGCCCATTGTGCGCAATACGGCCCACAAACAAATGATGAGCGCGATGGCCGCTGCTGCCATTCCAGCCAGACCCTCGTTGCGGAAGCCACTGGCATCCATCATAAAGGGTAAGAAATCGTTGTTATTGATTTGATCTAAGAGACCATTTGAATATTCCTGTTGGGTAGAATGGAGGTACCAACCAAACATTCGAAACCAAACAGGAATAGAAACCAGTGTGTCACAAAAGGAAGCGTTATACCAGTGATCTGAGCG
>JACDGI010000330.1 GCA_013821665.1 Anaerolineae bacterium | reverse complement strand
CGCCGGGTCTGCTCTCGTTGGATGTGAAAGCACTCAACGCCGATTTGATGAGCTTATCCGCGCATAAATTTTATGGACCAAAAGGTATCGGACTGCTCTATATCCGGCGGACGATTGCCCTAACTCCTCAGCTTATCGGTGGCGGGCAGCAAGCCCACCGGCGCGGCGGTACTGAACCCGTTGCCCTCATCGCCGGATTAGCGGAAGCTTTGCGCCTTGCCGAAGCCGAGCGCGAAGAAACTGTCAAACGCTTGATTCCCCTACGCGACAAAATGATTGCTGGCCTTCAAGCCGCCATTCCTGAAGCCGCTTTAACCGGACATCCAACCGAACGCCTTGCCGGACATTCCAGCTTCACCATGAAAGGGCTGAATGGCGACTCGCTGCTGCTCGATTTGAATGAGGTTGGCATCGGTGCCAGTGGCGGCAGCGCTTGTACCACTGGTCAACAAGAACCGAGTCACGTTCTGTTAGCGATGGGTGTGGATCAGGATCGTCTCATGGGACAAATGCGCTTCGTACTCGGCAAGCACAGCACTCCTCATGAAGTCGATTTGCTCATTTATCATCTGAAGTCATTGGTGGAACACCATCGCGCGATGGTTCCTGATATGCACCTCTAAAAGAAATTAAAAGGCGCTCATTGTTTGAGCGCCTTTTATCATTGGCAAACGTTTAGACCTTACATCGACTGCGAAAGTGCCGCCAACACCGTCGGTAGCAACTGCTTCTTGCGCGACATAATCCCCGGCGCATCCAGTGTTTCATCATCCAAACGTGGATAGGGCAAGGTAGCAACCACACGCGGCTGGCCGACCACCACCAAACGGCTGTTGCCCAACACCACATCAGTCACCATCAATAATGCCAGCGTCAGCTTTTGGCTCTTGGTTAGTTCTTCCAGCGCTTCGTGTAAGGCCTCTAAGCGTGGCGTAAGTTCAGAAAGATTCGCCACTTCAACTTGGGCAATCCCCACCTTTGCGCCATTGGTCTCGTAGTATTTAATGTCGGTGCCGATGATCTCTTCCACAGGCCGCATCCCCAATCCAGCACCCGATGCCAGCAGTTGTTGACCGAAATCGGCAATACTTTGGAAAACTTTTTCCTCTTTATCCTTAGCCAGCGCCAGCTTTGCCATAACCGCCAACTTCAGGGCGATGCTCCGGTCACGCGGTGTAGCAGTTGGAGAACGGAAAATCAGCGTATCCGATAAGATACCCGATAACAGCAGCCCTGCGATGCCTTCGGGGAAAACGATCCCCTGTTCAACCCCGCGCTCAGCCACCAGCGTCGAACAACTGCCAACCGGCTCAATGCTGAAGCGAATCGGTACCGAGGTCGGCATCGAACTCAAGCGATGATGATCCAAAACCTCGACCACTTCCCCTTCTTCAAGGCCGGGAACCGCTTGAGCTAACTCGTTATGATCGACCATCACAATCTTACGGCGCGGCGGCGATAACAGGTGCGATTTACGGCACAAACCGCTGTAATGCCCATCATCATCAACCACCAAAAATTCATCGTAGTCGGAGCGTAAAACTTGGCTGATCACGTCGCGGATAAATTCCTCACCTTGAAGGACAATATTGCTCGAATCGACTGCCGACTCGGCGGGACGATCAAATTCTTTCGCCAACGCCAGCACCGATGTCGAACTGAGTGCATCCGCCATCGTCGCAAACAACCCCGCGCCGGAAATCAGTCCAATCGGTTTCTGATCCTCATCCAACAAAGGTGCAGGTCGCCGTGTTCGCGCGATACTCTGGCAGGCTTCCAATAATGTTTGCCCGCGCTGTAACGAGGGCATCTTCTCCACCAGATCACTGACGCGTGTACGCACATCAGTTTCTAGAATAGGTGCATCAACTTTAAAATACTCCAACGCAAATGTCGTTTGCGCGTTGACTTGCCCCGCACGTCCTGCGATATATTTTTCTGAGCTTGTGTGTTCCAGTAACCAAGCATAACCGATAGCAGACGCAATCGCGTCCATATCAGGATTACGATGCCCGATGACCAACGTTGATTCAGCCGTAGTTGCTATGATAATCTCCTCAACCGCTTCGGTAACTTTGATGCTGTATTCTACCAATCAGTCCATTGGTTTTTAACGCTCAAATTATATACCAGAGTCGTTGAGATAAGATGTTGTGATTACGGAGTTGCTTTTAGCAAGGCTCACGAAGGCGTGAACGGTCGCCAAAAACTGCCATTCAAAATGGCAGGGGATTGAGGATAAACGTGAGGCAAGTTTTCGATTTTCAGAGGTTAACCTTCAGTGATTGCACCCTTCGTCTTTAGATTGATAATTGGCAGCTTAACAATAAATGTCGTGCCCTCACCTTCCACACTCGTGAATTCGATGGTGCCGCCATGTGCTTCGACTGCCCGCTTAACAATGGTCATTCCGATGCCTGTTCCCTGAATTTGTCCCACATTGGTCGCCCGACGGAAGGCTTCAAACAGGTTACTCTGATGCTGCTTTGGGATGCCGATGCCGTGGTCTTCCACCTGTAGCACAATGTCCACTTCTGAACAGCTTAAATGAATATCGACAATACCCTTTGCTTTAGAGTACTTAACCGCGTTTGAGGACAGGTTTTGCAAGATATGACCAAAGAGAAACTCATCAACCACGACGGTGTGGCACGACTCTTCCCCGACGAAGTTAATCGTGATGTTGTGGGCGTATCCGATCTTCACATCCTCGATAATTTCATGGCATAGGGCAACCAGATCAAGGTTTCTGGGGCGGAATTCAAATCCCACGCTTTCGGCCCGCGTAATCGTCAAGACATCATCCATCAGACGCACCAAGCGTTGAACCTGCCGATTGATATTTCCGAGTTTCTCAAGGCGCTGCGTTTGGTCTAAACGGTCAAAATAATGGATGAGCGAATCTGAGGATGCCAGAATGATCGACAAGGGTGTGCGAAACTCATGGGAGACAATGGAGGTAAAACTGGTTTTAAGTTCATTAAGTTCTTTTTCTTTTTCCAATGCCTTACGCAGTTCTACTTCCACCTGCTTCAAGCGTGATATATCACGCAGGCTGTAGACCACCATCCATTCGTCGCCTTCAGAAAATGTGGAAATCAACGTATCTGCCGGGAAAACACTGCGGTCTTTTCGTTGGGCAACGACCTCAATACGTTTCGGTTCAGAATTCCTTTTGCTCATTCGCAGCGACTCATTAAGCGGATCGGTAGACTCTATGGCAACCACCGATGCCAACGGTTGGTTAAACAGCGCGTCATGCTCGTATCCAAATTGACGGTTAAATCCCGGATTTGTTTGTTGGATTAAGCCGCGTGAGTTTGCCAGAATGACCGAGTCGCTGCTGTTATTTAAAATGGCGACGACACGGTCTGTTGCACTTTGGAGTTGTTCTGTCCGTTCTAACACCCGTTGTTCAAGTTCCTTCGCATGATTCCGCACCTGCTGATAAAGCTGCGCGTTGTGAATCGCAATCGCTGCTTGATCCGCCAGTAGTTCCAAAACACGGATTTCATGCTCATCAAACTGATGCGGTTGTGTCAAAGCCAACGACATCACTCCGTTGACTTCGTCTGCAACCCGCAATGGCAGTCCGATAATAGCGCCGCCCCACTTCCAATCTTTATACACGGGATTCTGGTTTACATCGGAGATTACTAAGCGTTTCCCGGTTCGTGCAACGGTATAGGTGAGTCCTTCAGGACGTGGCTCAGCCAACGCTTTGTCTCGTTTTTCGCCGTCCCATTGTGCAGCACCGAAAGTCAATTTTTGACCATTGTACAAAAAGATATGGGCATCATTCGCATCAATAAGCGAGATTGCATAATCGACAACAGTGTCCAATATTTTTTCGATGTCGAGGCTGCTGGTCAGTTGCAAGCTCGCCCGGTGCAGTGCTGCCAACTCACTATTTCGCCGCTGTGCGACTTCGAGTAAGCGTGCGTTCTCAATCACAATCGCCAGTTGCGATCCGACTTCTTTGGCAATTTCCAGCTCGTTTAATAAAAATGCCTTCGGTTTTTTAGCACACAAACTGAACGCGCCCAACAATTTGCCACTGGAAATCAATGGAATACGCACGTAAGAACAAATGCCCGCGTTGATGAGCGCCCTCTCACTCGGCGATTGCGGTGCCACATTCCCTAAATCATCAAGATAATAGATCGCATCGCCCCGCAAAAGCTCGATAATCGATTGGTCGTCAAAAGGATAAAAATTGGGGATCGGCGCAATCGCGGCTAATCGCATAAATTGGTTCTTGGGCAAATCAAAACTGGTAATGCTGGCGCTGTCGAAATCCATTGACGATTGCAAGCGTGTGAGTACCGCCTCGGCAATCGCTTGTGGCTGGTCAGCACTCAGGATAGCAAGATCAATGCTGTGAAGCAGTTCAAGCCGTTCCGCATAAAGCTCCATCGATTGTTCGGCTGCTTTACGTTCGGAAATATCACGCGATGCAACTTGGATTTCGAGAATTTCATCGCTTTCGAGATCGCGAATGGTACGGCTGATGGTTTCAAACCACACATAACGACCATCTTTCGCCCGTATGCGATAAGCAACGGTATTCGTTTCCTGTCCACCCAAAATTTCTTGGTACGCGTTTGTTATAGTCTCAACATCGTCCGGGAAAAATAATGCATAGATTGAATGACCGATCAGTTCTTCCAGCTCATAACCTAACAAGGTTCGGGATGCTGGCGACACGTATAGAAAATGTCCACTGGGTGTGAGTCGAGCGATCATATCAGTCGAATTTTCGGCCAGTAAGCGAAATTTTTCCTCGCTGGTTCGCAAGGCAGTCTCGGCCTCTTTTCGATCCGTAATATCCTGCACCATACTCAGCATACATGTCTCGTTGTTCAGTTCGATGATTTCAGCCGATAACAGCGCATATCCTTGCTTGCCCGACGCGTGCTGATATTCAACTTCGACACTCCGCGCTGATCCGGTGTCTCGTAATTGCTGGGTGATCTGACCGGGCTGCTTGAGCTTGACCCAATTTTCAAGCTCGGAACCTTTCATAAGCATGATATCGTCGCGGGATAGGCCATAGAGAGCCAGCAGACGTGGATTAACGTCCACCACTTGCCCATCTGATAATCGTGAGATCAGAATACCGATGGGGCTGGCATGAAATACGGTCGTGAAACTCGCTTCAGCCTCACCGCGCTTGCGACGACCTTCTGCTTCACGCAGCTCGCGTTCAACCGCTGGTATAAGTCGCGTGAGCTTGTCTTTTGCGAAAAAATCACTTGCCCCGGCTTTCATGGCCGTAACGGCGGTATCTTCCCCCACCGTACCGGAGGTGATGATAAACGGAATATCGATGCCAAGCTCTTTTACAATCGTCAGTGCATTCAGTGCATCAAAACCGCCCATCGAATAATCAGATAGGATGATGTCCCATTTACGACTTTGCAACGCCCTTCGCATGTCATCCGCAGTACTGACGGCAATGTGGTCAACATCAAAACCACTACGCCGCAATTCGCGCAGCAGCAGCAAAATATCATTTGGCGAATCTTCCAAAATCAAGACTTTGAGTGGCTTGGGCATATGTATCTATCAGATCTACTTGAGTAAACTTTCGTTGAGTACCAACCAGTACAAGCCTAATTGCTGTACTGCTGCGACGAATTCATTGAAATCGACTGGCTTGCGAACGTAGCTGTTCACACCCAATGTGTAGCTTCGGACAAGATCGTCCTGCTCTTTGGATGAGGTCAAGATAACAACAGGCAGGAGTCGTGTTCGTTCGCTGGCTCGTATTTGTTGCAGAACTTCCAAACCATCAACCTTAGGCAGTTTCAAATCCAGCAGTATCAGCACAGGCAGCGGTTGGGGCGGCGTATCCGCATTACCAAACAAATGAATGAGCGCCTCTTCCCCATCGTTAACCATGAGAAGGTCATTACCGAGATTACTTTTCTTGAAGGCTCTCTGTGTTAATAGACGGTCATTTGGGTTATCTTCCACCAGCAGTATATGGCTCATTAATCACTCCTTTTTACAAACAATTCTGTTCACCTAACGTAAAATAAAATGAAGCACCAACCTTCAAGGCCCCCTCCGCCCGAATTAGTCCTCCGTGCCGGTGCATAATACGCTGCACGGTGGCTAATCCAATGCCTGTGCCTGAGAATTCCTCCATCGAGTGCAGCCGCTGAAAAGCGCCAAACAGCTTATGCACATAGGCCATATCAAAACCCGCGCCATTGTCCCGCACAAAATATTCTGTCGTACTATCTTTGATCGTACTACCGAATTCGATACGGGGATGGGGTGATTTGGTGGTGAACTTCCACGCATTGCCGACTAAATTTTGTAAGGCGACACGAATTAAGCGCTCATCGCCGCAGCCTGTGAGGTTATCTTGAATCAGAATCTCAACATCACGATCCGGCTCTTTTGCCTTCAAATCACCTGCAATTTCTCGCACCATGTTACTTAAATTAATCGGTGCGAGAATCATTTCAGTACGCGTAAAGCGCGAAAGGCCGATCAAATCATCAATTAACTGCCCCATCCGTTGGCTCTCGACACGAATCCGGTTCAAAAAGTCCTTGCCGAACTCATCCAGCTTATCATTGTAATCCTCCAACAACGCTTGGCTAAAACCGTCAACCGCACGCAGCGGCGCACGCAGATCATGAGAAACCGAGTAACTAAAGGCTTCGAGTTCTTTGTTGACTGCCGTTAAATGGGCAGTACGTTCTTGTACACGTTGTTCGAGTTCGGTATTGAGTTGTTGAGTTTCTTTGAATAGTTTCGCATTATCAATCATCAAGGCTGCCCGACGTGCTAAATCTTCAACGAGTGCCAAATCGCTGTTGTCAAAATGACGGCCTGACTCGGCCATGACCAGCGTCAGCGTACCCAGCGAATGCCCGTGTGCAAGCAAGGGCACTGTCATAGAGGATTTCAAACCAAGTTGCTGCATGAGATCAAGGATCTCAGGATCATTGGTGCTAGCCTTTAACAATTCTTCGGATATGTCTGAATAAAATTCCGATTTTCCGGTTCGAATAACGTTGTAGGTTCCACTCTGAGCATTTGGGTCAGAAGGAAAACGACGTTGTAGTTCAAAAGCAAGTGCTATCTTTTGTGGATCAGTATGAATGACGGCCAAACGCTGCAATATGCCTTCATTATCAAGGATGTCTACACTGCACCAGTCCGCAATTTTGGGAACGACGAGTTCAGCCAACTGTTTGAGTCGGTCGTTATAATCGAGCGATTCGGAAAGGACGCGGCTGGCATTCGCGAGGAAAGAAAGCTGCGCTGTGCGGTCATTGACGCGTTCTTCCAAATGTTGGGCATAACTCTGTAAAAGGTTTTCCTTCTCCACAATGGCGTTTGCCATCGTATTGAATTCGTGTGCAAGAGCGCCTAATTCATCCGTTGACTTTTCTGGAAATCGGACTTGTAGTTCGCCTTGCACGAATCGACTAACATCGCTTTTTAAAGCAAGTACCGGTCTGGTAATGGTTTTCGCCAGGGTCAGCGCTAATATTGAAGCACCTAGGAGCGCAATACCCGCGATAATCAATAATGTACGTCCGAAGGCATCTGCTGGTTCTAAGGCTTCGGCTTGGTCAACCTTCACCACCAAACACAAATTACGGTTTGGCAGCCACCGGTACACCGCCATAGCCGGAATGTCGCGATAATCCCGATCCTGAATGGAACCGCTTTTTTGCTCAAGGCACTGCTCAACCGCATCCGTATGAATGCCTCGCTGAAGGATTGCCGAGTCGAGAATCAGTCGCGGCTGAGTAACCAGCAGATTCGACGTATTCACGAGATAAGCATCAGCCGACTGATAGCGCCCCGAACTTCGATTGATGATGACCCCCATGTCTTTTATATTGAGGTTGCCTACAATCACCGCCAGCAGCTTACCGTCGCTGGATTTGATTGGGGCAGAGGCAGTCATCGCCGGACATTGGCATCCAATCGAAAAATAAACATTTTGTACATAAGGGTCTTTTTGACCATTAATAAAATAAGGCCGGTCTTCATTGAAAGTGCCTTCTTGCTTAGCGTTGGTTGAAGCGATAATCTTGCCTGTCACCGGTTCTAATATCGCCAGATCCACAAAAATATTCGGCTCACCAACAAGCGGTTTCAATTCTGCTACGATCTCATCATGGACAGTCTTTGGGTTCGCGGCCTCCGATTGGCTTTCGAGTTCAGCCACTCTTTCACGCATGGTGGGTGATGCAGCGAAGTTTGCAATTTGGTTTTGTGCCTCTGAAATCCATGTTTCAAGGGCAGCTTCTTTTTCAATTGCGGTTGAAAGCAAACCGGAGAATGTTGCTTCCTCTAAGCTGCTACGACCACTTTCATAAGCCAAGACTCCTACGCTGCTCAGCAGCACAACCGCGAAAGCCACAAAGGTTAAGGTTACTTTCGAAGTGAGTTGGAGCGAACGTCTCATGAATGATTTTCCCCGTAGATTTGTTGGAGAAATTGCATCGTGTAAACATCGCTGATATTCAACGGCGTAGTGACTTCACCGTCCGCCCGCATCGTTTGCAACATACCTGCCCAAATATCGGATTTCATCCATCCGATATGGTCTTCACCGGTATTAACGTAGGGCACCGAGGCGAGCATACTTGCCGACTCAAAGGCAACATTGGCATCCGGGTTATAGTGGGCAACCATCGCTC